>JAYUBD010000506.1:0-4136 GCA_043740995.1 Caulobacteraceae bacterium
ATGAGCCTGACGGGTATCGCGCAGGCGCAGAGCCCGTACGCCGCCCCAGGATCTGATCGGTATGCCTCTGATCGTTATGCTCCCCAACCCGGCTATCATCGCCACGACTATCGCCGCCACTCCCACTATCGCACCTGCGGCGCGGACCGGCGCATGCGGGCCAATAATGGCACGGCGATCGGCGCGGTCAGCGGCGGGGTTCTAGGCAGCGCGCTGGGCGGCGGAAAGCTCGGCAACGTACTGCTGGGCGCGGGCGCGGGCGCCGTGGCCGGCCACGCGATCGGCAGCCGGACAACACGGTGCTAAACCTTGCAACCCCGGCGGATCAGCACTCCGGCCAAAGCCGCAGCGCCTGAGCTCTCCAGGTTTTCGCGAACATGAAGTAGATCGGCAACGGCGCGGCGACCACGATCGCCGACCAGAAACCCGAGGCGGGATCGTCCCAAACCACCACCGCGATCAAAGCGGCCTGAATCAGGGCTGCGCCGACAGCGACCCAGGGAAACAGCGGCATTCGCCAGGGGCGATCAAGATCGGGCTCCGATATCCGCAACTTGATGGCGCTTAGGCAGACCATCAGGATGGCGCCGATGCTCCAGGGTGCGTAGATTCGCACTATGCTTTCATAGCTGCCGCTGGCGGCGAACAGCCCAGAGGCCAAGGTGACCAGGGCCACGCTCAGGAACGGCGCGCCGCCCGGCGCGACCCGGGCCAGCACGGGCGGCAACACGCCATCCCGGGCCATGCGATAAGTGATGCGCGGCGCCGCCATGATTTGCAGATTGACGATGGCGGCCAGAGACAACAATCCGATCGCGGTGATGACCGTATCGCCCGCCGACCCCAGGGAGATCTTGGCCGCGTCGCCAACCGCCAAGGCCGATCCGGCAATCGCGGCGGGGCTCAAAACGTGCAGGACCGCAGTATTCACCAGCACATAAAGAATTGTCACCAGTCCGATACCCCAGAATGTCGCGCGCGCCACGTTACGATCGGGACGCCGCACCTCCTCGGAGAAATAAATGGCGGCGTCCCACCCCGCATAGGTCTGGTAGATCACCCGAACGCCCATGATGATCGCGCCGAGGCCGCCGGCTCCGGAGGCCGCCGCCGTCAGGCCGGGATGAACCGCCGGGCCATGGGGCGAGACCAGCAGGATCACCACCAACACCAGGAACGCCGCGCCCTTGATGGCGCTGGCCAGGCTTTGGGAAGCGCCGCTGAGGCGGGTGCCCAGAAGATTGACAATGGTCACCGCCACGATCAGGCCGATGGCGAGCGCGCTGTTCGGCACGCCTGACGCAAGGCCCAGACGGTGGACGTATTCGCCAAACACCACCGCGATGAATGCATTGGAGGCTGTGTACTGCAGCCAACTTAACCACCCCGTCAGAAACCCGGCCGGTCGCCCAAAGGCCCGCTCCGCGATGGGATAGGTGCCGCCGGCCCTTGGCACCGCCGCGCCGGCTTCTACCAACGGCATCGCGGCCAACATCGCGACACCACCGCCAACCAGCCAGGCCAGGAGAATCAGCGGCTCAGTCTTGATGCCGAGCGCCACCACGCCGGGCGCGCGCATGATCCCTGAACCAATGACGCCGCCCACCACGACCGCCAACCCGAAGACCAGACCCAGGACCCGCGACAGGGGGCGAGATGTCGGGGTCTCTGGCAGGTCTGTCATGGGCTGGACATCCGTATCGGCGATGGGTGTTGGCACAATCGAACGCGCGACCCCGAAAGGCAAACCTGAAAACCTATCGCGGCCGTCGACCTCGAACATCGAGCAGTGGTCCCGCGGCCCCATCGATCCACCGCGCATCGACGCCGTAGACCTCTGCCAGCACGGTGGGGCTGAGCGCCTCGGTCGGCGACCCGTCGGCCACGATCCGGCCGGCCGCCATAACGACGATGCGATCGGCGGTTCGGGCCGCGAACCCCAGATCGTGAAGACTGACCACCACGCCGACTCCCGCCCCGGCGACTTGCCGCAACAGATCGGCCGCATCCCATTGGTGCGAGAGATCAAGGCCGGTCAGAGGCTCGTCCGCCAGCAGCCATGACGGCTCCCCGGCCAGCGCCCGGGCGATCAGCGCCCTCGCCCGCTCGCCGCCGGACAGGGTGGTGATATCGCGATGCGCCAGCGGCATCATTCGCGTGCGCTCCAACGCTCGGTTCACCGCGTCCCGATCGCTGACGGCTTCGCCAAATACCCCGCGATGGGCCGTGCGACCCAACCGAACAAATGTGCGAACGTCGAGGCGCCAGGCTATTTCGGGAGTCTGGGGCAAATAGCCGATCCGCCTGGCTCGATCCCGATCGGGCGCCGACGCCAGGGCGCGCCCCGCCAAGGTCACAGCACCCCGGTCCGGTGCGCGCAGTCCGGCGAGACAGCCAAACAGCGTGGATTTCCCCGCGCCGTTAGGGCCGACGATCGTGGTCACCTTGCCCGCCTCAAACGACAGCGTGACATCAAAGAGCACGGGCCTGCCGCCCAGGCTGAGGCTAACGCCCACCGCCGCGAGGCTGCTCACGCCAACTTCCGTCGAAGTGAGATCAGCAGCATCAAAAAGAACGGCGCGCCCAGGGCCGCCATGGCGACGCCGACATGCACCTCCTCGCCGCCGGGTGTTACCCGCACCAGAATGTCGGCGGCCAGCAGGAGGTTGGCCCCGGCGAGCGCGCTTGGGATCAATAATTGGCTCGGACGCTCGCCGACCACACGGCGGACCAGGTGCGGCACGACCAGGCCGACAAAGCCGATAACGCCGGTAACGGCCACCGCCGCGCCGCACGCCAGGCCGACGCCCACGGCGATCAGCCCCTGGGTGCGTCGCAACGAGACCCCGAGCGCGCGGGCGCCCATTTCGCCCAAGGTCAAGGCGTCAAGCGCCGAACCGGTCGCCAACAACAGACCGGCGCCCAGACCGATGAAGGGAAGCGCTGTGCGAACCTCGACGACGCTTCGGTCGGCCAAAGACCCCATCAGCCAGGTGGTGATCTCCGAGACGGCCCAGGGATTGGACGATAGGCTGAGCGCGAGGGCCACGCCGGCTGCGGCGATCGCGTTCAGGATGACCCCCGCCAGAAGAAAGGTCACCGCCTCTCCCACCGGCCCCGCGACCAGCACCAACAGGACGACGCCGACCGCGGCGCCGGTCATGGCGAAGGCCGGCAACCACCATGGACTGGTCATGGTGAGGTTCAGATAGAGCGTCAGGACCGCGCCCAGCGCCGCCATCGACGAGACGCCCAGTACGCCGGGATCGGCCAGGGGGTTGCGTGTATAGCCCTGAAGGGTCGCGCCGCTAAGACCAAGCGCGGCCCCGACTGCGGCGCCTAGGATGGTTCGCGGGATGCGCAGCTCGGTAATGATCAGCCAGCGTGGATCGGCGCGATCCAGATGGCCGAGTGGAATCCACACTTTTCCGGCGATGATCGATAGGATCGACAACAGGATCAAGAGCGCGATGAGCCACAGGTTCAGTTTCAGCTCGACGGTCGTCGGCTTCATCGAGGGGCTCCGCTCAACGCATTCTCCCGCGCGCTCGCCAGGGCGGCGACCGCGGGAATGATAGAGGGTCCGCCACAGAACATCAGTTGTTCGGGAAAGCTCTCCAAGCGAACCCTCCGGGCCAGCGCCTTGAGCGCGGGATGCGACAATACACGATCAGCCCAGACAGGTTCGTTCGACGCCAATCGCCCTGCCAGCAGCACCTGAGGCGGATCGGCGATCAAGGCCTCCAAGGGCACGGCGCCGGTGTGCGCCAGGCCATAGCGCCGGGCGCGATTATCGAATCCGGTTCGCCCCAGCAACGCGGTCGCCAGTGTATCGGGGCCCGAGGCCAGGCCATGATACTGGTAGATCAGCGCGCCGAGGCGGGCCTCGCCCGGATGCGGCGCGGCGGCGGCCAACGCCGATCGGATGCGAATGACCAGAGCGTCGCCACGCTCGGGATGCCCGACAAGTCGCGCGATGCGCGCCACCTGCGCCAGACTCTCGTCAATCGACTCCGGGACTGTGAACTTCGCCTGACGAACACCCAGTGGCGTCAACACGCTGGTCAGAGGCGCAAACGACCCGCTGATCAGCACCAGGTCGGGTTTCAGCGCGACAATCTCCTCCGCCGATCCCC
>JAYUBD010000507.1:0-4122 GCA_043740995.1 Caulobacteraceae bacterium
ACTCTTGCACCCTCGGAAAGGCGCGGATATACCCCCGGCTCCCGCGTCCCCGTGGGCCCTTCGTCTATCGGTTAGGACATCAGATTTTCAATCTGGGAAGAGGGGTTCGACTCCCCTAGGGCCTACCATTTTGATCCGACTTTCCGGGTCTCGGCAATTTGAACCCTCGGTCTCCTCGCGTGGAGATCGACTGCACCACCGGCCCCATAGTGCAGCTCGTAAGGTCGCGCCATCGTCCGTCGGGCGTCAGAGACTATCAAATCGATGGGTTCTTGACGTTCAGCCCGATCTTGGCGCAAGATATTGGCCCGATGTCTATCCACCAGGGGGATGGTCGTCGGGCTGAGGGGCAGATGTCTGATTTTCACGACAGGGTCGAAGACTCGCCAGATGACGCGATTCGGCTCAGCGGTCGGGTCAAGTGGTTCGATGCAGGCAAGGGATACGGCTTCATCGTTCCAGATGACGCGAATCAAACCGGACTGCGCGACGTGCTGCTGCATGTAACATCGCTGCGAAATGCCGGCCTTAATGGGGCATCGGAAGGCGCCGCGATCATTTTTGACGCCGTCCAACGGCCCAAGGGCTGGCAGGTTGTCGAGATCGTTCAACTTGAGGAAACCCCATCGTCACCTAGTGAGGATCGCGCCAGTCGACGGACGGACGGCCCGCCCGATCACCGCAGCCTAATAGGCCCCGCCCAGCCACCGGGCGATGGGTACAGGCCGTCGATGACGCGTTCGGGCCCCAAACCCGTGCCTGCCGGCGGGAGATCGATCGAGACTTCCGCGCATCGTTCCATCGGCGCTGAGAGCCATCTCGAACCCGCCAAGGTAAAGTGGTTCAACCGCGCAAAAGGTTACGGCTTTGTCATTCGCGCAAGCGCTCCGGGGGATATTTTCGTCCATATTGAAGTATTGCGGCGCAGCGGGCTTGAAGATTTGCAACCTGGGGAGGATGTCCGGGTCAGGTTCGCCGAAGGGCCTAAGGGTTTGATTGTAGCGGAAATCGAACAGGCTGAGCGCTAAAGATAGCCGCGGTTCATGGAAATTCATGTTTTTAAAAATGTCTACGCGCTACTGGCGTCTCGTTCTTCAAATATTGTTGCTGGCCCCGGTTTTTACGTCTGGCGCGGCGCGCGCTGCCCATCCCCAGAGCCTCAGGACTGAGCCTCTTGACATCGTCACACGCTATGGCGTGCGCCATTTCACCGTGGAGATCGCGGACACGGATGCAACCCGTGAAACCGGATTGATGTATCGAAAGAGGCTGGCCGCCAACCACGGCATGCTTTTCGATTTTAAGGTCTCTCAGGATGTTTCGTTCTGGATGAAAAATACGTGGATTCCCCTCGACATGATTTTCATTGGCGCCGATGGACGGATCGTCTCCATCACCTCCAACGCCAATCCGATGTCTGAAACGCCGATACCATCCGGCGGCTCGATTTTGGGCGTTCTTGAGATCCAGGGAGGGCGCGCCGCCAAGGTCGGCGCAGAGCCGGGAGACCGGGTGCTCGAGCGGATATTTCGCCATTGAACGACGCACCGCCAAATCTCCCGCCTGCGGGATTTACCCTAATGTCCGGTCGCGGAGCCTTCACTACTCACAACGGCCCCTATTTTCACAAGGCCGATGGTCTGGTCGCCGAGCAGGCGTTTCATGCGGAAATGCGCCATTGCAACGGCGTGGGATTGATCCATGGCGGAATGCTGTCAGCATTTCTGGATGGATTATTGGCGTCGGCCGCGGCCCGCGACACGCGGGCGACGCCGGTGACGGTGCATCTTTCCATCGATTACCTGTCAATGGGACGCGCGGGCGACTGGGTGTTGGGAGAGGCGCGTCCCACGCGAATCACGTCGGAGTTGGCCTTTGTCGAGGCGCGCGCCCACGTTCGAGGCCGCGATCTCGCGCGTGCGTCGGGAGTCTTCAAGCTGATGCGCCGCCGCCTCGACTGACGGCGCCCGTTGCAGGGCGCTTGTGCTCATGGCAAGAGCCTCGGTCTTCGATGGTTCACGGGGCGTGGCGCAGCCTGGTAGCGCATCTGCTTTGGGAGCAGAGGGTCGCAGGTTCGAATCCTGCCGCCCCGACCATCGGCGCCTAATTGTAGGAGGCTCTCTCATGTTGGCGCGAATCTTCCGCCCCGCGAAAACCGCGACGCAGTCCGGTCGGGCCAATGCCCAGGGTTGGCTGCTGCAATTCGCTCCCGATTCGGCCCGTCTGCCTGATGCCCTCACGGGTTGGACCCAGACGACGGATATGAACGGGCAAATTCGTTTGTCATTCGATACCCGCGAGGCGGCTGTCGCCTATGCGCAACATCGAGGCATTGCTTTCGAGGTCATGGAGGAGACGACCGAACGAAAAATCATCAAGGCCTATGCCGACAATTTCGCCTTCCATCGCAAACAACCCTGGACGCACTGACCGCGCCAGACCCCGTAGCTCAACCGGATAGAGCATCCGCCTTCTAAGCGGACGGTTGCAGGTTCGAGCCCTGCCGGGGTCGCCAAGGCGTGGGGTCCACTATGAGCGGAGGCCATATTCGCACGACGCAGCAATATCAAACGCACGACCAAGATCCTCAATCAGGTCGCCAGGATCCTCAAGCCCCACGTTCAACCGAACTACCGGCCCGCCATACGCTGCTGGCGCGCGCCTGACGCTGAATTGCGGGTCGCAGTCCAAAGCGAGGCTTTCGAATCCGCCCCAGGAAAAGCCGAGACCAAACAGCTTCAGGGCGTCGAGAAAAGCGTGAACCTCGGTGATCGGGCGCGGCTTCAGCACGATAGCGAACAGGCCGGGCGCGCCGGAAAAGTCTCGCTTCCAGAGCACGTGGTCCGGGGCGCCGGGCAGGGCGGGATGTAGCACCCTGGCTACCGCGGGATGGGTCTCCAACCAGGAAGCCACCACAAGTCCGCTCTTCTCGTGACGCGCGAGGCGGGTCGGCAGGGTGCGCAGGCCGCGCAGCATCTGGTAGGCGTCCTCCGCTGACACCGACCAGCCGAAATCCCAGACCGCATGGTCAAGCGCATCGACCAGCGCCGGATCCCGGGCCGCGGCGCTGCCCATGAACACGTCCGAATGCCCACCAACGAACTTGGTGAGGGCCTGGACCGAAAGATCGATCCCGTGGTCAAGCGGCTTGAAGAACAGGCCGGCCGCCCAGGTATTGTCCATCAGGGTCAGGACGCCCCGGTCTCGGGCCAGACGCGCGATCGCCGGTGCGTCCTGCATCTCGAAAGTCAACGAAGCGGGGGATTCCAGGAGGATCAGTCGGGTGGGGTCGCCGCAAAGAGTGATCAGGTCCTCGGGCGATGTGTGGGGCGCGTAGTAGCGGACGGACACGCCGAAACGTCCAAGCACGCGGTCGCAAAAACGGCGAGTTGGCTTGTACACCGCGTCGGTGACCAGGATATCGTCTCCGGTTTTCAGAACCGCGAGCATGGCTCCGGCCAAGGCCGCCAGACCAGAAGGGAAGAGTCGAACCGCCTCCGCCCGTTCGAGGTCGGCCAGGGCATTTTTCAGCGTCTCATGGGTGGCCAGGCCGCCGCGGCCATAGGTGGGCCGCCGCTCATCATAGAGCGAAGCCGCATCCGGCAACAGGACGGTCGATCCTTTTTGGATGGGCGGCCCAACCGTGCGCGAAGGCGTTCCATCATCGTGTCCGACGCGGATCAGCCGCGTGGCTTGCGAGGTGTGGTCGCTTTCCAACCTCAGGCGGGTCCCGTTACGACTGCGGTATCGCGCCGCCCGCCCCATTCGCTCCATG
The DNA here is from genome assembly GCA_043740995.1 of Caulobacteraceae bacterium. Lineage (GTDB taxonomy): Bacteria > Pseudomonadota > Alphaproteobacteria > Caulobacterales > Caulobacteraceae > Acaudatibacter. The sequence goes on from JAYUBD010000507.1 coordinate 3,776, forward strand.
AACCGTCATAGACCGCCGCATCCCACCGTCCCAGCCGCGCCAGGCCCAGGGCCAGGAGGGCGGCGCTGATACCTGAACCACAGGTTGTGACGATCGGCAGATTCAAATCGATCGCCGCCGCCTCGAAGGCGGCGCGCAACTCGTCCGGCGGCAATAGTGCGCCGCCGCCCACGAGCATCGAGAACGGAAGGTTGCGTGCGCCCGGCATATGACCTGAGCGCAAGCCTGCGCGCGGCTCCGGCGTCTGCCCTGAAAAACGGTTTGTCGGTCTGGCGTCGATAATCTGGGCGGAGCGCGTCTCGACAAGCGCCGCGACAGCATCGAGGTCGCGGACGAGATCCGGTTGG
>JAYUBD010000508.1:0-4107 GCA_043740995.1 Caulobacteraceae bacterium
GCCTTTGCGCGGATGATGATCGAGGCGCATGGCCGATCCACCACGGCGCTCAAAGCGGCGATCGGCCAGTCCGGATCGACGATCACCTTGCCCCTCGCCCTGCCCCGCGACAAACAGGCCGTCCTGGACAGACTGGAAGATGCCCCCGCGGCCGACTTTGATCGAAACTTCATGGATGCTCAAATTGACGGACATCAATCGATCCTCGGTCTGATGGCTCACTACGCTAATGCGGGCGACACTCCGGCGATCAAGGCCTTCGCTGAGAAGACCGGCCCTGAGGTGCAGAAGCATTTGGCCCGGGCGAAGGCCATCCGGATGGCGCTCAGCGCGTAGGCCGCCCTGCAACGCGACACGTCCCGGCTGGGCATGGCGGACAATTGCGACGTGGCGCCGCTCCCGCGGCGCCACGGCGTCGAGCACTGGCTACTTTATTGTTCCTATTATGTTCAGGTTTTGTCGTATTTGTCGGTTGGCGGTCCCGGTTTGCGACGTCTATTTGGCGCAAAATCGCCGTTTGGTGTCATTGCAGCCCAATCAATCCCATGTTAACCCATATGTGTCGCACCGACTATTCCGGTCGGGTTCGGCGGCGCTGAAGGGCTCGGCGCACGGGGCAGGCGAGCGTGTTTCTCTCGACCGTCGAGAAACAACTGGACGCCAAGCGGCGAATCGTCTTGCCGCAGGACTTCCGCGCGGCAGCCACCGGACCCTTTGACGGAATCTTCTGTTTTCCCTCGATCGAGGCGGATTGCATCGAGGGCGGCGGCCAGGCTCTGTTCGATGTCTATGACGCGCTGATCGATGAACTTGCCTTCGGCCACCCGCTGCGCTCCGCCCTGGAAACCACGGTGTTCGGCTCGCTGTTCAAACTGTCCTACGACACCGCCGGCCGGATCACACTGCCCGAGGCCTTGTGCGACCAGTATGGCCTCACCGATCAGGTGGCGGTGGTGGGTCTGAAGACGCGGTTTCAGATCTGGTCGCTCCCCGCCTATAAGGCGCATCTGGCGCGGATGGTTGTGGTGGCGCGGGAAGGCCTGCCGGCGTTCAGAACGCTGCAGCGGTCCGGCGGGGCGGCGTCATGAGCGACCCTCGCCTGAGCGACCAGCCGCATATCCCTGTATTATTGGCCGAGGTGGCCATCGCCCTGCGTCCCGGTCCGGGTCTGCTGATCATCGACGGAACCTTCGGGGCGGGCGGCTATAGCCGGGCCTTTCTGGAGGCCGGCGCGCGGGTGGTGGCGTTTGACCGCGATCCCACCGTTTCGCCGTTCGCCGCGCCGCTGCGGGCCACCGGTCGGTTCAGCCTGATCGCCGCGCCGTTTTCCGGTATGGCCGAGACGCTCGGTGACGGCGTGGCTGACGGCGTCGCCCTCGATATCGGGGTGTCGTCTATGCAGATGGACCAGGCCGAGCGGGGATTTTCGCTGATGCGTGACGGTCCGTTGGACATGCGCATGGCGCGCGACGGCCTTTCCGCCGCCGACCTGGTCAACCAGGCCGAGCCCGGCGAGCTGGTCCGGATTTTCAAAGTCTATGGCGAAGAGCGCCAGGCCCGGCGGATTGCGGGCTTTTTGGTGCGCCGGCGCGAGATCGCCCCCTTCACCCGCACGCTCGATCTGGCCGAGGTGGTGGAGGTCGCCCTGGGCGGTCGTCGCGGGGCGCGCCTTCACCCCGCCACCCGGGTTTTTCAGGCGCTGCGAATCGCGGTCAATCAGGAACTGTCCGAACTGGAGGCCGGGCTCGTCGCGGCGGAGCGCGTCCTGGCGGCCGGCGGCCGGCTGGCCGTGGTCAGTTTTCACTCATTGGAGGACCGCATCGTCAAGGCTTTCCTCACCGATCGCGCCGGTCGTCGCGGTGAAGGTTCGCGGCATGCCCCGCCCAAGGCGAGCGGCCGACCACCGAGTTTCGAGCTTTTGCACAACGGCGCGCAGATGCCGTCGGAGGCCGAGGTCGCCGCCAACCCGCGCGCCCGCTCGGCTAAGCTGCGCACAGCGGCGCGCACCTCGGCCCCGGCCTGGGGGCTTGTCGCCTGATGGTGGTCAATGTCTTCACCCAGCGTCTACGGGGGTTTCGGATCATCGACATCCTGGCCGGCGCCGTGCTGCTCGCCCTGGCCCTGGGCAGCTACGCCTTCAAGACCCTGGCCGAGGCGCAAGGCGCCGACACCGCTGACGTCCAGGGCCAGATCGGCCAGGAGCAAAAGCGCATCCGTCTGTTGAAGGCCGAAATCTCGCATCTTGAGGGGCCTGACCGCATCGAGCGGCTGGCCGCCGACTATCTGCACATGGGCCCCGTCGATCCGCGCCGGGAAATCACGCCCCAGGATCTGCCGCGCATCGCCGCCCTGGCCCCCGGCGAACCAAAGTCCGCGACGGCCAGACCATGACCGTGGCCGACGGCGCTTTCACTGGTCAGGGCCGGGACCGGGATCTCGATCTGGGCGACCGCGCGGACCAAGGGGTGTTTGGCCTGTGGCGGCGCTTCACGGGTCATCTGCGTTGGCCCGAGCGCGCCTTTGAACGGGCCCGCGCTTCGGGCCGCGCGGAGGACGACACCCGCCTGCGCATCGTCTTTGTGATGGCCCTGTTCGCCGCCGGGTTCCTCACCCTGGGGCTGGTGGCCAGTCGGGCGGCCCTGATGTCGGGGCTGGGCATCGACAGCGGCGCAGGCGAACTGAAGCCCAAGGCGCGCGCCGATATCGTTGATCGCAACGACCAGATCCTGGCCATGGATCTGGTCCACTACGGTCTCTATCTGCGCCCCAGGGAAATCTCCGACCGCGCCGCGACCCGGACGGCTCTGCTGGTCGCCTTGCCCGGCCTGTCGGCGCGACGCCTCGAATCGGCGATGTCGGGCGACAAGGCGGAATATTATGTGATCGGCGGGTTGACCCCTGAGCTGCGCCGCCGGGTCCACGATCTGGCGCTGCCGGGCATCGACTTTCAGGAAGAAAGCGGCCGGGCCTATCCGCTCGGCGAGACGGGCGCCCACGTGATCGGCTTCTCGGGCAAGGAGGGCCTGGGCCAGGCCGGCGTCGAGCGGGCGATGGATGCCCGGATTCGGGACGCCGCCGGCAAGACCACGGTGCCGCTGTCCATCGACCTGCGCGTCCAGGGCGCGCTGCAGGATGAACTCAACGCCGCCTCCCTGCACTTCCAGGTGCTCGACTCGGTGGGCATGGTCGTCAATGTGCGGACCGGCGAAATCCTGGCCATGGCCAGTTGGCCAGGCTTTGACGCCAATGCCCCCGGCAAGGCCGATCCGCGCACCATGGTCAATCACGCGGCGGCGACGGTCTATGAGCCCGGCTCGGTGTTCAAGGTGTTTACCCTGGCCATGGGCCTCGATGCCGGGGTCACCAACGTCAATGAGAAGTTTGACGTCCACACCCCGTTGGTGCTGCCGGGCCAGACTATTCACGATTATGACAAGGGCGATCGCATCCTGCCGTTGTGGGAAGTGTTCACCCATTCCTCGAACATCGGCGCGGCCCGCATGGCCCTGAAGGCCGGGGCCGACAATGTGGACCACTATTTCCACGCCTTCGGACTTTATGATCGGGCGCCCAGCGAACTGCTCGAATCGGCCCACCCTTTGACGCCCAGGAAGCTTTCGGTCAACGCCGTGGCGACCATGGGCTTTGGTCATTCCATCTCGGTCAGCCCCCTGGCCATCGCCACCGGGATGAGCTCGATTCTGAACGGCGGCATTTATCGCCCATTGACGCTGAAACGACTGGAAGCCGACCAGGCGCCGGTCGCCGGGCGTCGGGTGATCAAGGCTTCGACCTCGCGCACCATGCTGAACCTGATGCGCCTGAACGTCACCAACGGCACCGGCAACAAGGCCGATGTCATGGGTTATCGGGTCGGCGGCAAGACGGGAACCGCCACCAAGCTGGTCAATGGCCACTATGGCAGCGGCAAAAAGAACCTCGCCTCGTTCGCCGCCATCTTCCCCACCGATGGACGCCTCGACCAGGATCGCTACTATGTGCTGGTGATGATGGACGAGCCGCATGAGACGGCGGAAACCGGCGGCTTCACCACCGGCGGCGCGGTGTCGGCGCCGATCGCCGGGCGGATCATCGAGCGCATCGCCC
>JAYUBD010000509.1:0-4099 GCA_043740995.1 Caulobacteraceae bacterium
GCGGCCTCCAGGGGTTTGGCCAGCGGTCGACCCATCGGCGTGGCCTCGGCTCCGGCATAGGCGCCGCCGAACCGGTTGGCGAGGAAGTCGGCCAGGGCGATCTCCTCCTGGCGGACGAAGCCGGCGCCGCGCACGTTCCCGGCGCCAAGCATGTCCAGAACCGCGCAGATCGCCGATGCCGTGGTGATCTGAATGGCGCTGATCACCCGCCCGCCCATCTCCCGGGCATAGATCTTGTTGGCATAGGTTTCCTGGATCAGGTGGCCGTCCTTCATGCCCGAGACGGTGACGAACACGATGACCACGTCCTGCAGCGTGGCCGGCAACGAATTTTCCAGGATGTCCTTCAGCAGGCCGCGACGGTCGCGCAGGCGCAGATCGTTCAGCAGCGCCTTCATGATCGCCGCGTGACCGGGATAGCGAATGGTGCGGTAGTTCAGATTGCGCACCTTGCCGGCCAGGGTTTCGCACAGCGTGCCCAGACCGCCGGAGGTGTTGAATGCCTCATAGGTGACGCCGTCGAGGGAGAAGGCCTCGCACTCCTCCAACGCCCGGGTCTGACGCGGCAGGCCGTCGACAATCGCCTCGCACGGCTCGCAATATTCGTTGATCACGCCGTCCGTCGACCAGGTGAGATTATAGTTGAGGGCGTTCGACGGATATTTCGGCAAGGCGCCGACCCTCAGGCGCACATCATGCAGCGTATCAAAATCCCGGGCCAGGTCGGCGGCGACGATCGAGATGAAGCCGGGGGCCAGGCCGCACTGCGGGATGAAGGCGGTGGCGGCGCCCTCGGCGAGGGCCTTTACCTTGCGGGTCGAGGCGACGTCCTCGGTCAGGTCCAGATAGTGCGCGCCCGCCGTCTTGGCGGCCTCCGCGACATGGAAGGTGAGGTGATAGGGCGCGGCGCTCAGCACCGCGAACTTGCCCGCGAGCGCGGCGCGCAGAGCGAGCGCATCGGTGACATCGAGCACCTTGTGCTCAACGCGCGCCAGGGGCCCGACCATGGCCAGTTGTTCAGCCGACTGATCGGCAAGCGTGATCCGATAGTCCCCGCAGCCGCTGAGCAAGGCGGCGATGGTGGAGCCGATATGGCCCGCCCCGATAACGACGATGTCCCGCATGATCTCTGGCCCCGTTTGGTGTGGCCTCCAGACTGAACGGCTCAGCCGTCGATTTCCATGGCCAGGCTGACGAAACGCCGATGACTTTTCGGCGAATTGCCGTTAACTCTGGGCCGATGGACGAAATCGATGATCGCCTGATCGCCGCCCTGCGCGCCGACGCCCGCGCGCCGACCGCCAGCCTCGCCCGCGGCCTCGGCCTGTCTCGCACCACCGTGCAAAGCCGGCTCGAACGCCTGCAACGAACCGGCGTGATCACCGGCTTCACCGTGCGCCTGTCGGACGCTCACCAACGCGGACAGATCCACGCCTATGTGATGATCACCGTCTCGCACAAACAATCGACCCAGGTGATCGCCGCCATCCGGCGCATGCCCGCCGTGCGCCTGCTGCAATCGGTCAGCGGCCCGTTCGATCTGATCGCCGAGGTGGTCGCCCCCTCGGTGGCGGAGATGGATGCCTTGATCGACGGCCTGGGCGCCCTGCCGGGGGTTGACCGCACAACCTCGTCCATCGTGTTGTCGACGAAGATTGATCGGTGAGAAACCCAGGCGCCTTGACGTCGATATTCCGGGCTGAATGGCGAATTCGCTGGATGAAGAGGCCCGTCGTCTGGGGTCACCGGCCAGTCGCCTATCAAGATCTGGCGCGCGGATCGACTTGAGCGGCGTGGGGGCGCCGGTTAGTCGCCCCCCACCAGATCGCGCCGGGCCTTTTCCAGTTCCTCGGCATAGCGCCGACCGGCATAGGCTTCGGACAGGATGCCGAGCAGGCCGCCCCGTTCATCCAGCACGGCCAGTTCATCGCTCTCGGTCTTGTCGAACAGGCTCATGATTTCCTTGACGGTCATTTGCGGCGTCAGCCAGCGCTTCTGGTTGGTCGCGAAGGCCGTGACCGCGCCGGCCCCGGCGTCGGCGGCGTAGATGGCCGCCACCGGCACGATGCCCGCATAGCGCCCATCCGGGTGCAGAGCGACGACGCGACGGGTCGACCCCAGCGGGAACAGGCCGCGAAAAGCATCAATGGTGGTGTCGGCCGGCACGGTGGCCGCGCCGGTGCGCATCATCCGGTCGGCGGTGAGGGTGCGTAGCCAGCCGATGTCGTGGGCGCTGCGGATGGTCTCGCCGCGCAGATGCAGCCGCCAGGTCGAGAATGAATAGCCGAACAGTTCGCGGACCAGCAGGCTGGCGACAATCGAGGCGGTCAACGTCGCGGCGGTCAGCCCGAAGTCGCCGGTGGTCTCCAACACCAGAAAGGACATGGTGAACGGACCGCCGATAATGGCCACGGCCACGGCGCCCATGCCCACCAGGGCGCCGGCCATCGGGTCGATGCCGACGTCGAGGCCCGCCGCATACAGCGCCACAATGAACAACCGGCCGAGCAAGGATCCCAGATAGAGCGAGGCGAAGAACAATCCCCCCCGAAAGCCGAAGCCCAGAGCCACCACCGAGGCCAGAGTCTTTGTGACGATCAGGAACACCAGGGCGCCCGCCGCGAGATCGGCCCCAAAATCCAGATGCATCGCGCCATGGCCGGCGGACAGGGTCTGGGGCGACGTCCAGGCGATCGCCGCCAGCAATACGCCGCCGACCGCCGGCCGCGCCCAGGTCGCCAGGCGAAGGCGCGACACCAGGCGCTCGGTTGTTCCCACCAGACGCATCACGACGATGCCGAACAGGGCGCAGACCAGCCCGAGCGTCGCGAACATCAGATAATGCGACGCCGACAGCGTGTCGCTGACCGCCGAATGAATGACCATCGGATCCACCCGCAACAGCCGCGTCACCAGGGCGCCGGCCAGCGCGGCGGCCACCACCGGGGCCACATTGGCTACCGTGTACGAGCCGATGATGATTTCGAACGCATAGAAGGCGCCGGTGAGCGGGGCGCCGAACGCCGCGGCGATACCCGCCCCAGCCCCCGCCCCCACGAAAGTGCGCAGATCATTGCGCCGCAGATGCAGGACGCGACCGGTCAGCGACGCGGCGCAGGCGCCCAGCTGGGCATAGGCCGCCTCCAGACCGACCGACGCGCCGGATCCGTTGGAGACGACGCTTTGCACGCCGACAAACAGGCTGTCGCGCAGGCTCATGCGACCGCCGCGCAGGGCATTGGCCTCGACCGGGTCGACCATCGGCCGCGTTCGCCTCGCCACCCACCACCAGCTGATCAGACCCAGCACCGCGCCCCCCACCGGCAGGATGGCGAGTTGCGACACCTGCAAGGCCGGCAGCGCCGACAGCCTTTGATGAGGGCTCAAGCCATAGAGCAGTCTCTGCAGGTCACGGGCCGCGACGCTGACCGCCAGGGTCGCCAACCCGGCGACGGCGCCCAGGGCCGCGGCGATCACCACCCGCCAAAGTTCGCTTGAACGGATCCGACCGCGCAAATTCATCAGGCCGAGCACGATCAACCGTCGCGGCCTCGACCGTGCATGGAAGGCGGTCATGGATCCACGATACGCTCGAAACCGGTGAACACAGTGTGTCCGTCGGCGCGCGCCAGGGCGACCAGGGTCATGCGCGCCGCCTCGGCCTGGCCGATCGCCAGAGCGGTGGGGGCGGAGATCGCCACCAGCACGGCAATGCCCGCGGCGGCGGTCTTTTCCACCATCTCATAGGAGCAACGACTGGTGACCAGGATGAAGGCGTCCCGCGGGTCAAGGCCGGCGCGCAGGGCGGCGCCGATCAACTTGTCCAGCGCATTGTGTCGACCGACATCCTCGCGGACCAGTCGCAGCCCGCCTCCGACGTCGGCCCAGGCCGCGGCGTGCGTGGCGCGCGTGCGGCGACCGAGCGACTGGCCCGCCTCCAGCGCCGCCAACGCAGTTTGAATGGCGCCGTGTGAGATCATCGGGCCGTCCGCCAGAGGCGCCATGGGCCGGACCGCCTCGTTCAGACTCTCGACGCCGCAGAGCCCGCAACTCGACCGCGCCTCCAGCGTGCGCCGGCGCGCCACGGCCATGGCCGCGC
>JAYUBD010000510.1:0-4075 GCA_043740995.1 Caulobacteraceae bacterium
TCGCTGACCGACAGGATGGCGGCCCAGACGGCCCTGGCCGCGCAAGGCTTCAATCCCGGCCCGGTGGACGGGGTGATCGGCCTGGGCGCCCGGCGGGCCCTTCGCGCCTGGCAAAAGGCCCGGGGCCTGCCCGCCGACGGCTATTTGTCGCCGCCATTGGTCGGCCGGTTGCGGTCCGGCGTTTAGGGCGGGCGCTGTTCAAGCCCGGCCGCGCCGTTTCAATGGCGTTTTCCCCCGCGACGGCGCCAGGCGAGGGAAGTGATTCCGGGCAGGCCGCCCCGCTCTAAACGCTGCCGCCTTCGCGGCTCTGCTCCAGGGTGGATTGGGTCGATTCATCCTCGGTGGTCGGCTCGGCCCCCGCCGCCCCCAACACGCCATTGGCCAGGGCAAAGACCAACAGGCCGCCGAGGATCGCCATGTTCAACAGAAACGGAGCGGGATGCCACGCGCCGTACAGCAGCACGAACAACGGGGCCACCACCACATTCACGCCGTTGACCGCCGCGATCGCGCCGGCCGCGCGGGCCTGCTCGGCCTGGCTGACCGCCAGGGACGCCCCGGCGGTGAATCCCGGGCGGCAGAAACCATAGCCGATGCTGGACAGCGCATAGCCGATCACCACCAGCGAATAGGTCGGGGCGAAGGCCACCAGCAGGTTGGCCGCCGCCGCCACGCCGGCCCCCCAGCGCAACAGGTCGCGCGGCCCCATGCCGAACATCCGGATCAGACCCCACTGGGCCAACAGTCCGGCGATGGCGCCCCCCATCATCGCCACGGCGGTATAGCCCTGCGCCTGGATGGGCGGCAGGCCCAGCTTGTCGATGATCAGGAAGCCGAGGGTCTGGCCCTGCGCCGTCTGGCAGGCCGCCAGCAGGAAGCCATAGATCAGGAAGGGGGTGAGCCGGGGGTCGCGCAGCAGCGGTTTGGCCCCCTTTTCCATGGCGGCGCGGGCCGCCGCTTCCACGGCGCGCACCGCCGCCGACGGCCGGGTTTCGGGCAGATACCGCGCCACCACCACCATCATGCCGAACGCGATCACCGCGAAGGCGAACATCGGCCCGGCCAGGCCGACGACCGGCAGGACGAACAGCGGCGCCACCGCCGGCCCGATGATGGTGCCGAGGCCAAAGGCGCCGGCCAGCGCCGCCATCGCCCCGGTCCGCGCCTCGCGGTCGGTTCGCTCGGCGACATAGGCCTGGGTCGCCGGATTGGCGGCCGCGCCGAACAGGCCGAACAGGGCGCGCGCCAACAGGAACATGACGAAGATCACGATGGGGGTCGCCAGATGGCGCACGCCGGCGCCGACCACCACGCCGCAGCAGATCATCGAAACCATGAAACCGCCGAGGCCGACCAGCATCATCGGCTTGCGCCCGCTACGGTCTGACTGCCTGGCCCAGAACGGTGAGCTGAACGCCCACAACAGGGCGGACAGCGAAAAGATCGCCGCCACCAGATAGTCCGGAAAGCCGATTTGCCGTCCGATGGCCGGCAGCACCGACTGCATGCCGGTATTGCCGAGCGCCGTCGCCACCGACACCCCGGAGATGATCGCGAACGCCCGGCGCGGCAATCGCGTGGCGGGCGGGCTCGGATCGGCGGCAAGTGGGGTGGACATCGCCCCGTATTAACCGGCGGTCCGGGAAAAAGCGATCACGGGAACGTGAGATGAAGTCTTGCATTGTGTATCAAACGCGGCATAATCCGCTTCGTTTAGCGTCGTCCCGCGAGATTTGTCCCGTGCTTCCGGTCGACGTCAACTTCATCAACAGGAAATCACGACCATGACCTCCGAACTTCTGCGTAAAGTGCTCGTGGCCGGCGCCGCCGTCGCCGCCCTCTCCCTCGCCGCTTGCGACAAGCCCGCCGACAAGGCCGCCGACGCCGCCAACACCGCCGCTGACGCCGCCAAGACCGCCGCCGGTTCGGCCGCCGACGCCGGCAAGGCCGCCGCCGACGCCACCGCCACCGCCGCGACCGACGCCGCCGCCAAGACCGCCGACGCCGCGAAAACCGGCGCCGCCGATGCCGGCAAGTCGGCCATGGACGCCGGCAAGTCAGCGATGAGCGCGGGCAAGTCCGCGATGGACGCCGGCAAGTCGGCCATGGAAACCAAGAAGCCGTAAGCTTCCAGCCCGCCGGTTCCGACCGGTTAAGCTCAAGGAAAGGGCCGCCCCGGTGGGGCGGCCCTTTTCGTTTGCGGCGCCTGGCGTTTTCAGCGCCTGATCCTCAATCCCCCTGAGCCTTAGCGCCCCAGAATCCAACGCCCCAGATATCCACCCCTATGTCGCGTCCCGAGATCGCCCCATCGTCAATCAGCTGGGACGACAACGGTCAGCCCCGCTCGCGGCTGTATGGCGATCTGTATTTCTCGCGCGACGACGGCCTGGCCGAGTCCCGCGCCGTGTTCCTGCAAGGCTGTCGCCTGCCGGAGGCCTGGGCCGGCCGCGCGCATTTTTGTGTCGGTGAACTGGGCTTCGGGACCGGGCTGAACATCGCCGCCTTGCTCGATCTTTGGGCGCGCGCCGGGCCGCCGGGGGGACGCCTCTCGATTTTCAGCGTCGAGGCCCACCCGATCACCGCCGCCGAGGCGGCCCGGGCGCTGGCCGCCTGGCCGGCGCTCGCCGACAGCGCCCAGGCGCTGGTCTCAGCCTGGCCCGGACAGGCGCGCGGCCTGCACCGGATCGATCTGGCGGACCGCGGCGTCACGCTCGACATCGCCGTCATGGACATCGTCGACGCCCTGACCGGTTGGCGCGGGCGCGCGGAGGCCTGGTTCCTCGACGGTTTCGCACCGGCGCTCAACCCCCGGATGTGGAGCGCCGAGGTGATGGCTCTGGTCGTCGCCCGCTCGGCGCCCGGCGCCCGCGCCGCCACCTACACCGTGGCCGGGGCCGTTCGCCGCGACCTGGCGGCGGCGGGCTTCGTCGTCGAGCGCAGGCCGGGATTTGGCCGGAAGCGCGAACGTCTGGAAGCGGCCCTGCCGCCCGCCCCCAACCCACAAGACCCGCACCGTTCGCCGGCGGCGAGACGGGTGGCCATCATCGGCGCGGGGATCGCCGGCGCGGCGCTCTATCAGGCCTTCCGCCGTCAGGGCCTGGAGGCCGTGGTGTTCGACGCCGAGGGGCCGGGGGCCGGCGCCTCGGGCGGCCCCGCCGCCCTGGTCGCCCCGCGCCTCGATGCCGGCCTGGGACCGGTCGCCGCCCTGTTCGCCCAGGCCCTTTGCCGCGCCACGACGCTCTATGAGCGGACGCCGGGCGTGGTGATCGCGCGGGGAGCCGTGCAATTTGAGGTTGGGCCGAAAGACCCCGGCCGCTTCAGCGCCATCGGCGGCTCGGACCTGTTCGAACCGGGATCGCTCAGCCGGATGTCGGGCGAGGCGACCAGCGCCCTGCTCGGCGAGACGGCCCCCGCCGCCCTGCGGATAGGCTCCGCCCTGGTCATCGACCCCCGGGTCCTGCTCGGCGGCTGGCTGGGCGAGACATCGCGCGCGCCGGTAGCGATGGTCGCAGCCGCCGCCCAGGGGTGGCGGCTGATCGACGCCGAGGGCCTGACCCTGATGGAGGCCGATATCGTCTGCATCGCCGCGGGCATGGCCAGCCTGGACCTCGCCCCCGGGCTGCCCGACCTGATACCCGTGCGCGGTCAGGCCACCCTGGTCCCCGGCGTCGCTTCGCCGATGGCCGCCCTGTTCGGCGGTTACGCCATCCCCAGCCGTTTCGGCCTGCTGTTCGGCGCGACGCATGACCGGGGCGATGCCGCCGCCGACCTCCGCCCCGCCGACGACGCCCGCAACCTGACCAGCCTAAGCGCCGCCCTGCCCGCGCTGGCGCAAGCGGCGGCGGCCAGGCCATCGACCGCGTGGGCGGCCGTGCGCGCGACCACCACCGACTATCTGCCCCTGGCCGGCGGGGTTCCCGGCGCGGCGCCCGGCCTGTTCACGCTGACCGGCCTCGGCTCGCGCGGCTTCTGCCTCGCCCCCCTCCTGGCCGACCAGATCGCGGCATTGGCGCTGGGTCGCCCCGAGCCTGTGATGAGAGAAATCGCCGCCCTGGTCGATCCCGCGCGCTTCGCC
>JAYUBD010000511.1:0-4067 GCA_043740995.1 Caulobacteraceae bacterium
GCCTCCATCTCCGCCGGGGTGTGGGCGAGCCTGGCCCCAAAATCCTGTTGCTTCCATTGCGACAGGCGGATGATAACCGGGAAGTCCGGCCCCACCGCCGCGCGCACGGCCTTGAGGATCTCGGCGGCGAATCGGGCGCGTCCGGCGATGCCGCCGCCGCCGAAGCCGTCGCCCCGTTGGTTGGTGCCTTCCCAAAAGAACTGGTCGATCAGATAGCCGTGCGCGCCGTGCAGCTCGACCGCGTCGAAGCCCATCCGGCGGCTGTCCCCGGCGGCCGTGGCGAACGCCGAAATCGCGTCGGCGACCTCTTCGTCGGTCATCGGCTCGCCGAACTTATGGCCGGGCGAGGAGAGACCGGACGGGCTGTCATAGGCCCCGCCCGGCGGCGTCCAGTCGGGATCGCGGGTGCGCACCGCACCGACATGCCACAACTGCGGCGCCATCAGCCCGCCCTCGGCGTGGACGGCGTCGGCGACCTCTTTCCAGGCGTCGAGCTCGGCAACGCCATGGATGCGCGGGATGTTCGGATCATTGAGCGAGGCGGGCCGCGCCACGCCCGTGCCTTCCGAGATGATCAGCCCGACCTCGGCCGCCGCGCGCCTGGCATAATAGGCGGCGACCTCCGGCGTGGCGATGCCGCCCGGCGACTTCGACCGGGTCATCGGCGCCATCACGACGCGGTTGGGCAGGTTGAGGCCCTTGAACGAAAAGGGCCGGAACAGCGCTTCGACCGACATCAGTCTAGCCCACGCCGTCCAGCAGCTCGACTTCCGGACGGCCGGCCATGCAGGGACCCATCTTGCGACCCATCTCCTTGAAATAGTCGGTGCTTCCGTGGTGGGTCAGCGAGTCCTGGTCCTTGTAGAGCTCAAGCACCTTATAGGTGTTGGCATCGGATCGGCTCTTGGTCAGCTGATACATCATGCAGCCCGTCTCGTTGGCGCGGACCTTGCCGGCCAGCTCGGCGAACACCGCTTCGAACTCGGCATTCTTGCCGTCTTGAATCTTGAGCACCGCCACGACGCCGATCATCCAAATATCTCCTCAAAAGGTTGCGTGCCGGTTCTAGAGGCGGACCGGCGCGCCTGGCAAGGGCATGGATCTATCGCGGGGCGTCCCAGCCATAGGCGACCCAGGAATGACCGCCGACGTTGCGCGCCTCGATGACCTCGGGATCGACCGGCGGGGCCATGGTTCGGCGGGCCTTGAGTGTGGCGACGCCCAGCGCCACCAGCACGAAGGCCATGCTTGCCACCACCACCAGACTGGCGGCGAATACCACGGCGAGCACCAACCCGACGCCGGCGGCGATGACCGAGGCCACGGCCCCGACAATCCAGGCCAAGCCACGCCGGGCGGCCCCGCGCGCCGTGCGGCGCGGATCGCTATGCGGTTCGAGCGTCGAGCCTTGCATGGCCCCTCCTCGCTGCTTAGACGCAAGGCAACCACGAAAGGCTGCGTGCGCATGAAGATACCCTCACCCAGCCTTGCGTCAGAAAATGGGCGCCCAGACAAGCCGGCCGGCGCCCTTTGGGATTTCTCGATCGATCGCGGCGGCACCTTCACCGATGTGGTCGGCCACGCGCCCGACGGCCAGATCCACACCATCAAACTTCCATCGAGTTCCCCCGCCTATGCCGACGCGGCGGTGGAGGCGATGCGCCGGCTGCTGGGCGTCGCGGCCAACGCGCCGTTTCCCGCCCAAGCCACAGGCGCGGTGAAGATCGGGACCACGGTCGCCACCAATGCCCTGCTGGAGCGCAAGGGCGCCCGGACCCTGCTGGTCACCACCGCCGGCTTCGCCGACCTGCTGGAGATCGGCGACCAGACCCGGCCGGACCTGTTCGCCCTGGATATCGTCAAACCTCCGGCCCTGCATGCCGGCGTCGTCGAGGCGGATGAACGGATGGGCGCCGATGGCGCCGTCGTGCGCCCGCTGCATGAGGCCGCCTTGGCCGCCGCGCTGGCCAGGGCCCGGAGCCAGGGCTTCGAGGCGGTGGCCATTGCCTTTCTGCACAGCGACCTGAACGACGCCCATGAGCGCCGCGCCGCGACGCTCGCCGCCGCCGCCGGGTTTACCTGCATTGTGCGGGGCGCCGAGGTCTCGCCCCTGCCCCGCCTGCTGCCGCGCGCCCAGACCGCCGTCGTCGACGCCTATCTGACGCCGGTGGTGCGGACCTATGTCGAAGGCCTGACCCGGGCGACCGGCGGCGCGGACCTGATGTTCATGACCTCGAATGGCGGCCTGGTCCGCGCCGAGGCCTTCCGGGGGCGCGACGCCATCATGTCCGGACCGGCGGGCGGCGTGGTGGGCGTGGCGCACACCGCCGAGGCGGCGGGCGCCGCCGCGGTGCTGGGCTTCGACATGGGCGGCACATCGACCGACGTGTGCCGCGTCGCCGGCGCGTTGGAGCGCCGCGACGCCGCGCGGGTGGCGGGGGTCAGCCTGCGCGCGCCGATGCTGGATGTGGAGACGGTGGCGGCGGGCGGCGGCTCGATCCTGGCCTTTGACGGCCTGCGCGCGCGGGTTGGCCCGGCCAGCGCCGGCGCCGATCCCGGCCCCGCCGCCTATGGCCGGGGCGGCCCGGCCACCGTGACCGACGCCAACCTGGTGCTGGGCCGCATTGATCCCGCCGCCTTCCCCGCCGTGTTTGGGGCCGACGGGGCCTCGCCCCTCGACCCCGTCGCCGCCCGCGACCGACTGGCGGAATTGGCCGAGGCCATGGGCGCGGCCGGCGTCGAGGCCGCCGCCGAAGGCTTCCTTGCCATCGCGGTCGAGCAGACCGCGGCGGCGATCAACCGCATCTCCACCGCGCGCGGCTTCGATCCGCGCGACCACGCCCTGCTGGCGTTCGGCGGCGCGGGGGGGCAGCTTGCCTGTCAGGTGGCCGAGGCGCTCGGCGTCAACGAGATTCTCTGCCCACTGCGCGCCAGCGTGTTGTCGGCCTGGGGCATCGGCCAGGCGCGCATGCGGGCGGTGCGGCAGGCGGGACTGGATCAACCGCTGGCCGCCACGGGGATGGCCACCGCCGAGCTGTTGGCGGACCGCCTGGAAGCGGAGGCGGGGGCAGAACTTGCAGGCCAGGGCGCGAAGACTGGCCTGGTCCATCGGCGCCTGCGCCTGCGCTACCAGGACTCCGACACCCCTCTGACCCTGGACTGGGCGACGAACCCCCGCCCCGCCTTCGAAGCCGCCCACCGCCGCCTGTTCGGATTCGTCGAGCCCGACCACCCGGTGATCATCGCCAGCGTCGAAGTCGAAGCCCTGGAGCCAGACCTCCCTCCCCGGCAAGGGCAGCGAAAGACGATGCGAAGCATCGGCGAGGCTGGCCAAGGGCCGATCGTCACAAAGGCGGGGAGGCTTCACTTCCCCGCCCTGGCCGCTTCGCGGCCTGTCCCTCCCCATGCTGGGGAGGGAGGATTTCAAGGTCCCCGCCTGATCCTGCGGGGCGACACCCAGATCTGGGTGGCGACAGGGTGGACGGCGGCCTTCGAGGCGGACGGCATGATCCGGCTGCGCCGCGCCGACGGCGGCGCGCGACCGGCCAGCGACGGCGACGCCGTCGATCCCGTCACCCTGGAACTGTTCAACCGCCGGTTCATGGGCATCGCCGAGGCGATGGGCGCGGCGTTGGAGCGCACCGCCCGGTCGGTCAATATCAAGGAGCGCCTGGATTTCTCCTGCGCCCTGTTCGATGCGGCCGGGACGCTGGTGGCCAATGCGCCGCACATGCCGGTGCATCTGGGATCGATGGGGGCCAGCGTGCGGGCGGTGCGGGCCCGCCACCCCGTCTTGCGCCCGGGCGACGCCTTCGCGCTCAACAACCCCTATGCCGGCGGCACCCACCTGCCGGACATCACCGTGGTCATGCCGGTGTTTGACCCGGCCGGCCGGCCGGCCTTTTTCGTCGCGGCTCGCGGCCACCATGCCGATGTCGGCGGCGTGCAGCCGGGATCGATGCCGCCGTTCTCGCACACCATCGACCAGGAAGGGGTGATGCTCGACGCCCTGCCGATCATGCGCGACGGTCGGTTTCTGGACGCCGAGACCCTGGCCGCCCTGACCG
>JAYUBD010000512.1:0-4064 GCA_043740995.1 Caulobacteraceae bacterium
ATGGAGCGAGGTGAGCAGCCCCCGGCTCACCATGCGGGATTTTTCAGACAGCTTTTTGCAGACCTATCTTGAACAGGCGGGATCCGCTCTGCTCTCAAGTGTGGGCGGCTACTATTTGGAGGGCCAAGGCGCCCAGCTGTTCGATCAGATCGAAGGCGACTATTTCGCGATCCTTGGACTGCCATTGCTGGGTGTTCTGGCCTGTCTGCGACGGTTTGGCGGGTTGGCGCCATGAAGCCCGCAATCTCCGGAACAACGATAGTGGCCGGAGTGGTCGGGGCGCCGGTGGCGCATTCCCTGAGCCCGCTCATCCACAATGCCTGGCTGGAGGCGGCGGGTCTCGACGGCGTCTATGTCGCGGTCTCGCCCGCGGAGGACCGGTTCGCCGGCCTGATCGAGGCGCTGCGCTACGGGGTTTTTCGCGGCCTGAACGTCACGGCGCCGTTCAAGCAAACCGCCCTGGCGGCGGCGGATCGCTCAAGTGTTCGCGCACGTCGGGCCGGCTCCGCCAATCTGTTGGTGTTCCATGCCGACGGTAGCATTGAGGCCGACAACACCGATGGCGAGGGCGTCCTGGCCGCCTTTGCCGCACAAGCGCCGAGCTTTCTCGCCGCCGCTGGACCGATTGTCATTCTAGGGGCGGGCGGCGCGGCGCGCGGCGCGGCGGCGGCGTTTCTGGAAGCCGGCGCGCCCGAGGTGCGCATCGTCAACCGCACCTTCGCGCGGGCGGCGGCGCTGTGCGAGCTCCTGGGCGCGAAGGCGCGTCCTTTCGCGTTGGTTGATGCGCCCGGCGCGCTCGCGACGGTGAGCGCTGTTGTCAACGCCACGGTGCTTGGCCTCGGCGGGGGTGAAGGGCCGGAGGCTGGGTTGCTGGATCTACAGCCGAGCGCGGTTGTGATGGATATGAATTATCGGCCTCTACGAACGCGTTTCCTGCAACGGGCCGCCGCGCTGGGACATGTCACCGTGGATGGCCTCGCCATGTTGATCGGCCAGGCCGCGCCGAGCTTTCAGGCATTATTCGGCCAACCGCCGCCGGCCATCGATGTCCGCGGCCTGGCGATCAGGGCCATGGAGGACCGGCGATGATCCAGGTCGGACTCACCGGCTCGATCGGCATGGGGAAATCCACCACCGCGGCGATGTTCGCCGAGGGCGGCGTGCCGGTTTATGATGCCGACGCCGAAGTCCGTCAGCTCTACGCGCCAGGTGGCGCGGCGGTGGGTCCGGTGGAGGCGGCCTTTGCGGGGGTCGTGGTCGCCGGCGCCGTTGATCGCAACCGGCTCGCGGAAATCGTCCTGCGCGATCCGGACGCTTTGGCGCGCCTCAACGGCATCGTCTGGCCGTTCATGGGGGCCGCGCGGGCGGCCTTCCTGCGAAACGCTGAAGCGGCGGGCGCGGATATCGTCGTCTTCGACATCCCCCTGCTTTATGAAACCGGCGGCGAGGCCCGGATGGATGCGGTGGTGGTGGTCTCGGCGCCGATCGACGTTCAGCGTCAACGCGTGCTGGATCGCCCAAACATGACAGAAGCCAAGCTTGACGCTGTTCTGGCGGCTCAGATGCCGGACGCCGACAAGCGCGCCAAGGCCGATTTCATCGTGGACACCGGGGCGGGTCTTGAGGCCGCTCGCGCCCAGGTGGCGCGGATTATCTCCACCTTGCGCGGCGGCGCGAAGCACGCGAAATAATCCCCGATGGCCCGCGAGATCGTCCTTGATACCGAGACCACCGGGCTCGATCCCCGGCAGGGTCACCGGGTGATCGAAATCGCCTGTGTCGAACTGCGGGACTACCTGCCGACCGGGCGGCACTTCCATTGCTATATCGATCCGGAACGCGACATCGATCCGGACGCGGAGCGCGTGCATGGCATCTCGCGCGCCGCGCTGATCGGCAAACCGAATTTCGCGCATGCCAGTGTCGCCACCGCCTTTTTGGCGTTCATCGAGGACGCCGCGTTGATCGCCCACAACGCCGCCTTTGACCGGAACTTCCTCAACCACGAGTTGGACCAGGCCGGGCACGGCGTGCTGCCGGACGGCCGTTGGATCGACACCCTGGCCCTCGCGCAAAAGCGCTTTCCCGGCATGCACAACTCGCTCGACGCGCTGTGCAAGCGCTTCAAGATATCCTTGGCCGAGCGCGAGAAGCACGGCGCCCTGGTCGACGCCAAACTGCTGGCCGAAGTCTATCTGGAACTGAGCGGCGGCCGCGAACGCACCCTCGATCTTGGCCAGGACGCCGCCTCGGGCCTATTGGCCCAGACCGTGACTCGCGCCGTCTATGGCCCCCGGCTCCGACCGCTTGACCCGCGGCTTACCCAGCTGGAACGCGCCGCGCACGAGGCCTTCGTGCGCGGCGAATTGAAAAGCGCGGCCCTCTGGGCGCGTTACGATGGCGGGACCGCGATTGGTTGAGACGCAATCTGGCGTTCTGCTGATCGGTGGATCCTCGCACGCCGGCAAATCGACCGTCGCGGCGCATCTGGGACGGCTGCTTGGCTGGCCGGTCGCCGCGACCGACACCCTGGCGCGGCATCCGGGTCGCCCCTGGCGCCAGGGCGTGCGGGATGTCCCTGCCCATGTCGCCGACCACTATCTGGCAAGTGACGACGAGGCGCGGCTGACATCGGTGCTGGACCACTATCAGCGGCTTTGGCCGGTTATCGAAGGCGTGGTGCGGGCGGCGATCGACGCACCGGCCCCCGAAGGCCTGGTGTTTGAAGGTTCGGCGATCTGGCCGCCCGCCGTCGCCCGGATGGATCGACCCGAGGTCAGCGCGATCTGGCTGACGGCCGAGGACGATGTGTTCGAGGCGCGGATCCATGCGGAAAGCGGTTATCAGGCGGCGGACCCGCCGGGCAGGCGGATGATCGACGCCTTCGTCGAACGCACCCGGCGTTTCAATCGCGCCATGATGATCGAGGTCGCCAGACTGGGATTGACCTCGCTCGACGTGGGGTCGCACAACCCCGATCAGGTGGCGGCGCTGTGTCTGGCGCGCGCGTGCCGGCCCTAGGCGTTGCCGACCACCTGGCCTTGCACCTGCGCCTGCCGCGCCAGATAGATTTGGGCGAAATCAATGGGTTCGAGCATCAAGGGGGGGAAACCGCCGTCGGCCGACAGATCGGCGATCATCCGGCGCGCGAACGGGAACAGGTAGCGCGGGCACTCGATCATCAAGACCTGCTCGAGATCTTCCTGATCGACGCCGACGATCTGGAACAGCCCCGCATAGACAAGTTCGATCTGAAAGACCGCCTCGCCGTCGCGACGCGCGGCGGCTGTCAGTTTCAACTGCACCTCGTAAACGCCGCCCTCGCGGCTTTGCGCATTGAGCTCGACGCCCAGCTCGATCTGCGGGGGCGTGGCGCCGGCTCTCAGCGATTCGGGCGCGCGGGGGTTTTCAAACGACAGGTCCTTGATGAACTGGGCCAGGATGCGGATGCCGGGCAGGGCCGCCGGGTCCTGCGCCTCGGGGCCATTGGCGGCGGGCGCGCTGGGGGTGTCGGTCATTTTGGAGTGTCCGTATTTTAGCGGCGCGCGGCCGGCTGGCGGGAGAGGCGGCTGGCTATCACGCGACCGGACGTCTCGCAATGTGGAGGCTCCGTGCAAGCCTTTGACGACCACATGCTGACGCGGACCCGTCCATGGCCTATATTAGAGGTTGTCGTCCGCATGAAAGCCTCGGTGTCGCCTTGCAGGTTCTCGAACTCATCATTCTCGCCGCCCTGGCCGCGGTGGTTCTCTTTCAGCTCTACGCGGTGCTTGGCCGCCGGGTGGGCCGAAGCGCCGAGGACCTGCCGCGCCCGGCTCCGGTGACCGCCGAGCCCGCGCGCGTGGCGGCGCCGGTCGTAGACGGCGCCCCCGCTTTGACCGCCCTGGCAGCCTTGAAGACCCGCGACCCGAGCTTCGACGTGGCGCATTTCCTGCAGGGTGCGCGGAGCGCCTACCAGATGATCGTCACGGCTTTCGCAGCGGGTGACCGAGCGGCGCTTGAACCCCTGCTGTCTGGCGAGGTGATGGCCGGGTTCGAGACGGCGATCAGCGAACGCGAGACTG
>JAYUBD010000513.1:0-12837 GCA_043740995.1 Caulobacteraceae bacterium
CTGTTTCGCCAGACGCTTGGCCGGCGCGTCGCCATTCACCAACACCCCGCCGCCGGGGGTTTCCATCAGCACGCGAAACGCGTCTTCGATCAGGGCCAGGTGGCCGCCGCCAGGGCCGGCGATGGCGCGCGCCGCCGCTTCGGGCAGCGGCAGGAAATCGGACGGGCCGCGGCTCAAACCGTCTCCAGGGCGCGCTCGCCCGCCAGGCTGTTATGGGCCGCGCCGGTGATCAGCACCGGCGCGATGCGACCGATCAGCTCAGGCCCGCCCGGGCAATGCACGGACTGCAGATAGGGGCTGCGGCCGATCATCTGTCCGTGATGGCGTCCGGTCTTGTCGAACAGCACCGGCAGGGTCCGCCCAACCATTGTGGCGTTGAAGGCGCGCTGCTGTTGCTCGAGCAGGGCCTGCAGCCGTAGCAGGCGTTCGGTTTTCACCGCTTCGTCAATCTGGCCCGGCATGGCCGCCGCCGGTGTGCCCGGCCGCCTCGAATATTTGAAGGAGAACGCGCTGGCATAGTTGATCTGACGGATGAGGCGCAGCGTCGCCTCGAATTCCGCGTCGGTCTCTCCCGGGAAGCCCACGATGAAATCGCCGGAGATGGCGATGTCCGGCCGGGCGGCGCGCACCCGCTCGATGATTCGTACATAGGCGTCAATGCCGTGCGCCCGGTTCATCGCCTTCAGCACGCGGTCGGCCCCTGACTGCACCGGCAGATGCAGGTAGGGCATCAGCGCCGGGATCTCGGCATGGGCATTGATCAGGGCATCATCCATGTCGCGCGGATGGCTGGTGGTGTAACGGATGCGGGCTATGCCCGGGATCCGGGCGAGCCTGGCGATCAGCCCGGCCAGGCCGCCGCCTTCGTCATTGCGATAGGCGTTGACGTTCTGGCCGAGCAGGGTGATTTCGCGCACGCCGTTTCCCGCCAGAACCTCGGCCTCTGCGGCGATCGAAGCTGCGGGGCGGGAAAATTCCGCGCCGCGGGTATAGGGCACAACGCAGAATGTGCAGAATTTGTCGCAACCCTCCTGCACGGTCAGGAACGCGGTAACGGCGCCGTCGCCGGCCTCGCCGCGCTGGGCTGGCAGCTGGTCGAACTTGGCGTCGGCTTCGAAATCGGCAGCCAGGCGCTCGCCCTTGGAGCGATGGGTGCGGGCGATCAGTTCGGGGAGGCGGTGATAGCTTTGCGGACCGATCACCAGATCGACCGCCGGCTGTCGGTGCATGATTTGAGCGCCCTCGGCCTGGGCAACGCAGCCGGCCACGGCGATCATCATCTCGCCGCCGTCGTCCGCCTTGCGACCCTTCATCGCCTTGAGACGTCCAAGATCTGAATAGACCTTCTCTGTGGCCTTTTCCCGAATATGGCAGGTGTTGAGCACCACCAGATCGGCGCCCTCGGCGGTGTCGGTCAAACGATAACCGAGCGGGCGCAACACGTCGGCCATGCGCTGGCTGTCATAGACATTCATCTGACAGCCATAGGTCTTGATGAAGAGGCGCTTTGGCGCCGGCAATTCAGTCATATGCGGCTTATGGTCGGCGCGGGGGCGGCGTGGCAAGCGCGCGATCATTCGTCATGGGGCACCGCGTAGAGTTCAAGCCGGTGATCGACCAGCCGATAGCCCAGTCGTTTGGCGATCGCCTGCTGCAGGGCCTCGATCTCCTCATCCACGAATTCCACGACCTTGCCGGACTTCATGTCGATCAGGTGGTCGTGATGCGGTTCACCGGCCTCCTCATAGCGCGAGCGCCCGTCGCGGAAGTCATGGCGGGTCAGGATGCCGGATTCCTCAAACAGACGAACCGTCCGATAGACGGTGGCGATGGAGATGTGTGGATCGACCGCGTGGGCGCGACGGTGCAGCGCTTCCACATCCGGATGATCGCCGGCCACCGAGAGCACGCGCGCGATCACGCGGCGCTGCTCGGTCATGCGCATGCCCTTTTCGATGCAAAGTTTTTCAAGCCGGTCCAGGGGTGCGCTCCAATGGCGTCTCCGATATAGGCCCTGGCGCGCCGTCTGTTAAGGCGCGCCGCGCAGGATCAAGGCGTCGATGGCGTCGGCGCCGCGCCGGTAATAGCCGGGTCGCATCCCGACCTGCGGAAAGCCATGGGCGGCGTAGAGGCTCATGGCCGCCGCGTTGTCGCGAGCCACCTCCAGGAACATCGACTTTGCGCCGCCGGCCCTGGCCGCGGTTCGTGCGGCGCTGAGCAGCGCGGCCCCGACGCCTTGGCGCCGGTGGGCGGGCGAGGTGGCAAGGGTCAAGACCTCCGCCTCGTCGGCGATCAGGCGACACAGGATAAAGCCCGCCAATCCGTCATCGCCCCGCACGGCGAAGCCATAGCCGCCCATCGCGGTCAGCAGAGCGCCGATGTCCGCCGCACTCCAGGCCTCCGCGAAAGCCAGGGCGTGCACGCCGGCGGCGTCCGCGACGTCATCGGCCCCCAGGGCGCGCAAGATCATCGCCCGCCCGCGCTGCGAAGGAGGTCAGTCACGCCTTGGGAATCCGGGCGGCTGTGGGGATAGCGTCTGGTGGTCGCAAATAGAGGGCGCGCGGCGGGGTTGGCGGGACGTGGGCGGCCAGCCGGGCGACCATCTCGGGGCTGGGGGCGGCGAGCAGGATACAGGTCGCGTCGGCGACGATGTCGCTCAGCAGATTGGCGCCCGGGCCGATCAAGGTGAGAGGGCCGGCGTCGGCAATTTCCGCCAAACGCGCGGCCGCCGTGCCGATCGGCAAAATGTCCGGTCCGCTGATCGGTCGGCCGCCAGCGAACAATTGCAGATAAAGATTGCCCCGCCCGGCGTCGATTACCGCCGCCGTCACACCCATCACCTGGCCGTCGGCGGCGAGGGCGACCAGGGTCTCGACACCGACACAGGGGCGCCCGAGCGCCAGGGCTAAACCCTTGGCGAAGGCCAGACCGACCCGTAGGCCTGTGAATGAGCCGGGCCCGACCGTGACGCCGATCCGATTGATCGCGTTGAAGTCAAGCCTAGCCTCCCGCATCAGGTCCCGCGCCATCGGCGCGAGCCGCTCCTGATGGCCGCGTATCATCGGCTCGGAGGCCTGCGCCACCAGACAATCATCAATGAGGATCGCCACCTGACAGACGGCCAGACAGGTGTCGATGGCCAGGGTGATCATCGCGCCTGGCCGGGATGCGTTAGACGATTTTGCACACCGCCTCGAAGCTGTGGCGCGGTAGGCGGGGGAACAGATTCTCGTCGCTGCCATAGCCAAGCGAACAGAGGAAGTTGGATTTGATCCTCGTGCCGGCGAAGAACAGCGCATCCACCTTGCCGTTATCAAACCCCGACATCGGCCCGCAGTCCAGACCGAGCGCCCGGGCGGCGACCATCAGATAGGCGCCCTGCAGCGAGCCGTTTCGGAACGCCACGACCTCGGTCGCCGCCGGGTCGGCAAAACTATTCTTCATGTTCGGCACGGGCGGGAACAGCACATCAAGTGTTTCAGGGAAGTCCAGGTCGTAGCCGATGATCACCGTCGCGGGCGCGGCCTTGATTTTGGCCCGGTTGGCGCCGGCCGCCACCGACGCCAGTTTTTCCTTGGCGTCGTCGCTGGTCACGAACACGAAACGGGCGGGCGTGGTGTTGGCGGCGGTCGGCCCCATCCTGGCGAGCGCATAAACCTGTTGCAGCATACCTTCAGGCAGGGGATCGCTCTTCCAGCCATTGCGCGACCGGGCGTTCAGGAACAGCTGATCCAAGGCGGTGGCGTCGAGGCGAGCGGACATGCGGGTCTCCAAGAGATCGTGCTTGAATGGTATGGTGAAGCCTGGCCTCTCGGCTCCAGGCTCAGAGCGCCTGCTCGACCGAGGTCACTTCGGGCACATAGTGCCGCAGCATGTTCTCGACCCCCGCCTTCAGCGTCGCCGACGAGGACGGACAGCCGGCGCAGGCCCCGCGCATATGCAACCACACGACGCCGGTATCGACGTCGAAGCGTGAAAACAGAATATCGCCGCCATCCTGGGCTACCGCCGGTCGGATGCGGGAATCCAACAGGTCCTTGATTTCCTGCACGATCTGCGCGGTCTCGCCCTCGTAGACAATCTCGTCGGAGGCTTCGGCGGCATGTTCGCGCAACAGCGGCGCGCCTCCGGTGAAGTGGTCCATGATCGCCGCCAGTATGGGGGCCTTCAGATGGCTCCAGTCGCGATCCTCGGCCTTGGTGACGGTCAGGAATTCCTGGCCGAAAAACACCCGTTTGACGCCGCCCAGACCAAACAGGGCTTCAGCCAGCGGCGAGGCGCCGGCCTCGTCCGCATCATGGAACTCGCGGGTCCCGACGCTGAGCAATTCGCGACCGGGCATGAATTTGAGCACCGCCGGGTTCGGCGTCGCTTCGGTCTGAATGAACATCATGGTTCTCCGTAGTCGCTAAATGGCAAGTCGCCGCGCCCGGCGCAACCCGGACGCCTAAGGGGCCGACCAGAAGCCAACCCGGTGCATGGTCTCCGCCAGGACGGGGGCGGCGATCGACCGGGCATGCGCCGCGCCGGCGGCCAGAATACGGTCGATCTCGCCGGGATCTGCCATCAGGCGTCGCATCGAGTCCGAGACCGGACCCAGTTTCTGCACCAGCAGCTCGGTGAGCGCCGGTTTGAACGACTGGCCAAAACCCTGGCCGGCATGGCGCGCCAGAACCTGCGCCTTGGTCTCGCCGGACAAGGCCGCATGGATGCCGATCAAATTGTCGGCCTCGGGGCGGCCCTTCAACGCGTCCAGCGTATCCGGCAGCGGCAGGGGGTCGGTCTTGGCGCGGCGGATCTTGCTGGCGATGGCGTCGGCGTCATCGGTGAGATTGATCCGTGACTGATCCGACGGGTCGGATTTCGACATCTTGGCCGTGCCATCGCGCAGGGACATGATCCGCGCGCCGGGGCCTTCAATCAGGGGTTCAGTCAACGGAAAGAAGCCCGGCGCATTGAAGTCATGATTGAACTTCGCGGCGATGTCGCGGGTCAGTTCAAGATGCTGTTTCTGATCCTCGCCGACCGGCACATGGGTCGCCTTGTACAGCAGGATGTCGGCGGCCATCAGCACGGGATAGGTATAGAGCCCGACGCTGGCGCGTTCCTTTTGCTTGCCGCTCTTTTCCTTGAACTGCGTCATGCGGTCCAGCCAGCCCAACCGCGCCACACAGTTGAAAATCCAGGCCAGTTGCGCGTGCTCGGGGACAGCGGACTGCGGAAAGATGGTGGCCCGCCGGGGATCGACGCCTGCGGCGATATAGGCGGCGGCGATCTCGCGGGTCTGCGCGATCAGGGCCGAGGGCTCCTGCCAGGCGGTGATGGCGTGCAGATCGACCACGCAGAACAGGCACTCCATCTGATCCTGCAGGGTGACGAACTTCACCAGGGCGCCCAGATAATTGCCAAGATGCAGCGCGCCGGACGGCTGCACGCCGGAAAGGACGCGCTTGGGGCCCGCGAAGGGCGAGGGGGTCTGATCGGTCATGGTGGGGTTTCTGTGGCGAGCTGCGGGGAAGGGCTGACGGGCGCGCGGGCCTAAAGCGCCCGCAGAGTCTCACGCCATCGCCGGTCTGTCGCGCAACCCCTGATCATGACCTAGGCTTACGGCCTTGGGCATCCAGCGACAAGACCGGATCGGCCCTGCACGGCCCAAACCCGTAGCGGCGGCGTCTCGCCGGTTCTTCGAGCCGGTAGCAAGGCCGCGCCGTGGCCGGCGGGATGGGCGGGATGCCGGCCCTACAGGGTGGCCGTCCGATGGCTATCGGCGAGGGCGAGCACCGACATTTCCAGCCTTCCCTGGTCCGCGTCCGGCCAGGGCGCGAACGCCCCGACCGTCACGGCTGACGCGCCGGCGCCGATACGGTACAGCGCCGAGAGCGACCCGGGTCCCGCGCCGGTATGGTCAAACACCGGCCGCGCCAGGCGATCGCCCTCGATCATCAGCCCCAGGCCATAGGCCGGTTTGCGGGCGATGCGGCCCGGAATGTCGCCCAGAAGATGGGGCGTGGTCATCGCCGCCAGGGCGACTTCGCCCAACAGCCGACCATTGAACAGCGCCGCGAGCCAGGCCGTCGCTTCGTCCGCCGGCCCGACCAGCAAACCATGATAGACCCAGCCCGGATGATAGTCGGCGGGCGCCAGAGCGACCCCCGCCAGGTCTTCCCGCAGCGTCGCCAGGCGGGTGCGGTGCAGGCCCAGAGGTCGGAAGTGGCGTTCGGCGAGGACCGCGCCCAGCGTCTGGCCGGTGATCCGCTCGATCAGCCCGCGGACGTGCAGATAGCCAATATTCGAGTAGGACCAACCTCGACCGGGCGGGAAGATCAGCCGATCGGCGTCGGCGCGCGCCAGCAGGGTCTCGACAGACCAGGGTTCTTCCCCGGCCGCCACCGCCGCGTGATAGGCGACCAGACGCCCATAGTCGGTTAGCCCGGCCGTGTGCCCGAGCAGTTGCCGCAGGCTGTAGGGGGCGGGGCTGAGGGGCTCATCAAGGCCGACCGCGCCGGCTTCCACCAAACCGAGCGCCGCCGCCGCGATGGCGATTTTTCCGCAGCTCCACCAGGGGCACACGACCGCGGGGTTGACGCCCGCCAGCCCCCCGGCCCCACGCCTCGCCCAAATGATCACCGGCCCACAAGCCTAGCGCCCGGTGCTGGCCGGCGCCTGGGTCAGCCGCCACTTCACTGTGTCCGGCGTGTCGAGCACCTCGGTTAGGCGGAGCCGGACCGCCGCGGCGCGCAGCGGGTCGGTCAGTTTGCCGCCGGTGTCGGTCACCACATAGAAGGCATCCACCGCGCGCTCGCCATAATTGTGGATGTGCGCCGATTGGATCGACAGCTCGGCCTCGGCGAGGGTGCGGGCCAGGGCCTCCAACAGGCCCGGTCGGTCGCGTCCCGAAGCTTCGATCACCGTGGCGTCCTGCGAGGCGTCGTTGTCGATGGCGACCGTGGAGGGGATCGAAAAAGCCGAGGCGCGCCCTGGATCCGGCTTGGCGCGCGGCTCGCGGGCAAATACTTCGCCCCGCGCCACCCGCTCCAGAGTTTCGACCAGGCGGCGAAGGATGCGCGGGTTGTCGCGACCGAACGGTCGACCGGTCGGATCCTGCACCTGGAACACGTCCAGCGCTTGGCCGGTCGCCGAGGTGAAGATCCGCGCGCCCACCACGTTGCCGCCGACATCGGCGATGGCCAGGGCGAGGTCAGCGAACAGGCCGCGTCGGTCGCGCGCCACCACCACCACCTCGGCGGCATTATGCGCCGCCCCGACCCGCGCGTCCGCCGCCGCGCCGCCTTGCCGACCGGCGCGGCGCGACAGGGCCAGGTGCGCGGCCTGGTCATCGGCCGCGAAGGTCACGAAATAGGCGTCCTCCATGGCGCCGGCCCAGGGCCGGGCGTCAGGGTCGTGTCCGACCAGGGCGGTGCGCGCATCATAGGCCAGGGCCTCCTGCCGCCGCCGCGCCACGCCGGCCGCATCCGAGGTGCGGCCGCCGCGAAACACGGTCTCGGCCGCGCCGTACAGTTCGCGCAGAAGCTGGCCCTTCCAACCGTTCCAGACGCCCGGTCCCACCGCGCGGATGTCGGCCACGGTCAGGACCAGTAACAGCCGCAGCCGTTCGGGGGTGGCGACAATCTCGGTAAAGGCGGCCACGGTAGCCGGATCGGCGACATCCCGCTTCTGGGCGAAGTCGCTCATCACCAGGTGGTGTTCCACCAGCCAGGCGACCAGATCAATCCGGTGACGCTCCAGGCCCAGGCGCTCGCACGCCTGCCGCGCCGCCCGGGCGCCGGCCTTTTCCTGGCCTCCGACCCCGCCCTTGCCGGTGTCGTGCAGCAGCATGGCCAGAAACAGAGCCTCGCGATCCTCGATTAGCGGCATGATGGCGGTGGCCAGGGGGTGGTCCCCGTCGAAGCGCCCGGCCGCGATGTCGTTGATGACCCCGACCGCGCGCAGGGTGTGCTCATCGACCGTGTACGAATGGTACATGTTGAACTGCATCTGCGCGACGATGTGGCCGAATTCCGGGAGAAAGCGGCCCAGAACGCCGGCCTCGTTCATCAGCTCAAGCGTGCGCTGCGCCTTGTTCCCGCGCGCCAGAATATCGAGCAGGACCGCCGCCGCCGCCGGGTCGCGGCGAACCTTGGAAGTGATCAGGGCCAGACTGCGGGTGACCGAGGCCAGGGTGTCCGGATGCAGGTCGAGGTCCCGATTGTCGGCGATCTGGAACAGTCGCAGCAGGTTGACCGGGTCCTGCTCGAAAGTCCTCGGTCCGAGCACCGCGAGCCGTCCGCCATCCAGCGCGAATCCCGGCTGGACCATCGTCGCGCGACCGGCCTTGCCGGGCAGGAAGCGCGACAGGCCCCGCGGCGCCGACTTCATCTGCTCGGCTTCCAGTTTGGCGGAAAACACCCGGGTCAGGATCCCGACATC
This sequence comes from Caulobacteraceae bacterium, assembly GCA_043740995.1. GTDB lineage: Bacteria > Pseudomonadota > Alphaproteobacteria > Caulobacterales > Caulobacteraceae > Acaudatibacter. The sequence goes on from JAYUBD010000513.1 coordinate 8,428, forward strand.
CCGCGCGATCAGGAAATATCGCCGCATGAAGCGCTCGACCGCCGGAGTGTTGTCGCCACCCTTGCGGGGCTGGTCGTGATAGCCCATCCGCCGGGCGATTTCGGGTTGAACATCGAAGGTCAGGCGTTCTTCCGGCCGTCCGGTGGTGAAGTGCAGATGCGCCCGCACCGCCTCCAGGAAATCGAAGGCGCGGACAAAAGCCCGCACTTCGCGGCCATGGAACATGTCCATCCGCATCACCGCATCGACGCCATCGACCGGGTGCAGATATTGCGCGATCCAAAACAGGGTGTGCAAATCCCGCAGGCCGCCCTTGCCCTCCTTTACATTCGGTTCGACCATGAACCGGCTGGCCCCGGCCCGCGCATGGCGACCATCGCGTTCCTTGAGTTTGGCGGCGACGAATTCGGCGCCGGTGCCCTTGACCACCTCCTGCCGGAACCGCCGCATCAGATCCCCCGCCAGCGCCTGTTCGCCGGTCAACAGGCGCCCCTCGAGGATCGATGTTCGGATCGTCATGTCGGCGCGCGACAGCTTGATGCACTCGTTCACGGTGCGCGAGGCATGGCCGACCTTGAAGCCAAGGTCCCACAGCGCATAGAGCATGAATTCGATTACGCTCTCGGTATGCGCCGTCTCCTTATAGGGGCGCACAAACAGCAGATCGATGTCGGAATAGGGCGAAAGGGCGCCCCGGCCATAGCCCCCGACCGCCATCAGGGCGATGCGCTCGCCCTCGGTGGGATTGCGCGCGCGAAACATGTGAACGGTGGTAAAATCATACAGACAGCGGATCACCTCGTCGGTGACCGCGCAGATCAGCCGGGCGGTTTCAACGCCGCCGGCCCCGTTTTCCAACCGCTCCTTGGCGATCAAACGGCCCCGCAGCAGCGCGGCTTTCAGGATCCCGATCGCTTCCGAGCGCTGCTTGATTTCGTCTCCGGCGGCGTCGAGCGCGGCCGCCGAGAGTTGTGAACGAAGGCGGCGCCCATCGACGACATGTTCAAGGCGGGTGGGGCGAAGGCGGGGCGGCATGGACGGCTTATAGCGCGCGCGGCGGGGAATGTCCGATTTGCGCCTTCAGGCGATAGAGCGCCTCCATGGCTTCGCGCGGACTCATGCCGTCAATGTCCAATGCCGCCAGGGCGACCTCGACGGGCGCGGGCGCGAACGCCGCCCGGGGAGCCTCGACCGCGGCGAACAGCGGCAGATCCCGCAGGCCCGCATGCGACGTCGCCTCGCGCTCCAGCCGCTCCAGCACCTGCCGGGCCCGGACGACGACGGCGGGGGGAACACCCGCCAGCCTGGCCACCTGCACGCCGTAGGAGCGATCCGCGCAGCCCGGCCCCGCCTCGTGCAGGAAGACCAGGTCGCCGTTCCATTCCTTGGCCTTCAGCGACAGATTGCCGACATGCGCCAGCCGCGTCTCCAGTGCCGCCAGTTCGTGATAATGGGTGGCGAACAAGGCCCGGCTGCGATTGACGTCATGCAGGGCTTCCGCGCAGGCCCAGGCAATGGCCAGGCCGTCCCAGGTCGCCGTGCCACGTCCGATCTCATCCAGGATCACCAGCGATCGCGGCGTCGCCTGGATCAGGATCGCCGCCGTCTCGATCATCTCGGCCATGAAGGTCGAGCGCCCGCGCGCCAGATCATCCCCGGCCCCCACCCGGCTGAACAGCCGATCGACGACGCCCAACCGCAGCGCCTTGGCCGGCACGAAACATCCGGATTGCGCGAGCACGGCCAGCAGCGCGTTCTGGCGCAGGAAGGTCGACTTGCCCGCCATGTTCGGACCGGTGACCACGCTTAGCCGGGCGCCGGCCTCGCCCGAGCCGTCCAGGCGGCAGTCATTGGGCGTGAACGCTTCGCCGGCGCGGCGAACGGCGTTTTCCACCACCGGGTGGCGCGCCGCCCTGGCGTCAAGGATCAGGGAACGATCAACAACCGGGCGGGTGGCGCCGACATCCTCCGCCCATTCCGCCAGCCCGGCGGCCACATCCAGCCGGGCCAACCCCTCGGCGGCGGCGAAGATTTCGCCGCTGAGTCCGCGCGCCGCCTCGCGCCAGGTCTCGAACACGCCCGCCTCGATGGCCAGGGCGCGGTCGCCCGCCCGGGCAATCCGGGCGTCGAGATCGGCCAGCTCGACCGTGGTGAACCGCACCTGATTGGCCAGGGTCTGGCGGTGGATGAACACGGCGGATAGCGGCGGCTGCATCAGGGGCTCCGCCTGCCGCGCCGTGGCTTCGACAAAATAACCCAGCACGGCATTGTGCCGGATCTTCAAGGCGACGCCGCTTTGCGCCGCCAATCGGGCCTCCAGCCCGGCCACCACCTTTCGGCTGTCGTCCCGCAGGGCGCGGGTCTCGTCCAGCTCATCCGAGACGCCCGGACCGACGAACCCGCCGTCGCGGGCCAGGGCCGGCAGGTCCGCGCTCAGACCCGTGTCCAGCGTCCGCCTGAAGTCGGCGAGGGCGGGGCTCAGGGTCACGGACAGCCCCGCCTGGTGAATCTCAGCCGGTTGCGGGATGAACGGATCGGGGTCGGCGAGCACCAGGCCGGCGATGGCCGCGCCGGTGGCCAGATCATCCCTCAGGCGTCCCAGATCGCGCGGGCCGCCGCGCCCCAGCGCCAGCCGCGTCACCGCGCGGGCCATGTCGCCCGCGCCCTTCAGGCGGCCCCGCAAATCCTCGCGCATCGCGCGGCGCTCGAGAAACCAGGCGACGGCGTCCAGGCGGGCATTGATCGTTTCAGGCGACAGCAGCGGACGCGACAGCCGGGCGCTCAGCAGCCGCGCCCCGGGCGGTGTCACCGTGCGGTCGATCGCCGACAACAGCGAGCCGTCGCGCCCGCCGGCCAGGGTGCGGTCGATTTCCAGGCTGGCGCGGGTGGCCGGATCAATGGTCATCACATCCGCCTCGCCGGCCCGGCGCGGGGCGCTCAGCGCCGGGTTGCGACCGGCCTGGGTGGTCTCCAGATGCGCCGCGATCAAGCCCAGCGCGGCAACCTCCGCGCCAGCCAGGTCGCCGAACCCGTCAAGGGTGTCCACGCCATACAACCGCTTCAGCCTGGCCTCGGCGGCGGCGGGCTCGGCCAGGGCGCTGGCCATCGGCTGCAACACGCCGCCCGCCATTTCCAACGCCGCCCGCGCCGCCGCATCGGCGAACAGGCGGTCGGGAACCAGGGTCTCGGACGGCCGCAGCGCGCCCAGCACCGCCGCCAGACTGTCGATCGCCACCAGCATGCACTCGACCTCGCCGGTGGAAAGCTCGACGGAGGCCACCGCCGTCAGCCCGCCGCGCGACGCCACGGCGGCCAGACGATTGGCCCCGCGGGCGTCCAGCAGACCGTCTTCGGTCAGTGTGCCGGGCGTCACCACCCGCACCAGTTCCCGGCGCACCACCGCCTTGGCCCCGCGTTTGCGGGCCTCGCGCGGATCTTCCATCTGTTCGCAGACGGCGACCTTGAACCCGGCTCGGATCAGTTTGGCGAGATAGGCCTCATGCGCGTGAGCCGGAACCCCCGCCATCGGAATGGGCCGCCCCAGATGCGTGCCCCGGTGCGTCAGCGCGATGCCGATCGCCGCCGACGCCTTGGCCGCATCGTCGAAAAACAGCTCATAGAAATCGCCCATCCGAAAAAAGATCAGGGCGTCGGGCTGTTGGCTCTTGGCCTGGAAATACTGGGCCATCACCGGGGTCACGGCGTCGGGAATCGGGAGAGGGGCGAGGCTCATCGGCGGCAGGCTATAGCGACGGGAGGCCGGCGTCAGCCCTTGACCGAAGCGGCGCTTTTCAAATCCGCGCGGCGCCCATCACGCAACCCATCGACGCCCGCCGATCCTCGCCATCCTTTTCGCCGCATGCAGCCGGTCCACTCCGGAAAGAACGGACGGATCGTCGGCTACGAGATCCGGACATATCGTTAGCTACCCACATTCGCCGGGTGGCCCTTGACGGAACGCCGCCGAGGCGCAAGCTTTGCGGATCATGGAGCGCTTGGCGGATGTATCCATCATAGCGGCGGGGCCGGGCGACGCCGCCGGTCTGGCCCGGGTGCATGTCGAGGCCTGGCGCGAGACCTATGCCGGCCTGTTGCCGGCGCCGTATCTGGCGGCGATGGACGTCATCCGACACGCCAGGCGATGGCGGCGGCAACTGACTCTCGCCCCCGAGGCCGAGATCGTTCTGGTCGCCGAGGGGCGGGACGGGCTGGTCGGTTACAGCGGCGGACTTGTCCTGGCCGGGCGCCCGGCGATGGGACTGGTCAATACACTTTATCTGCTGCGATCGGCGCAGGGCGCGGGCCTGGGGCGAGGATTGCTTGGCGCCATGGCCCGGGTGCTGGCGGCGCGCGGCGCCGGGTCGCTCCAACTCTGGGTGCTGGAAGGCAATGCGCGGGCGCGGGGATTTT
>JAYUBD010000514.1:0-4056 GCA_043740995.1 Caulobacteraceae bacterium
GCGCTTGCGGGCGCTCGGCCTCACCCTGGCCGATGTCACCGCCTCGTTGGGAGCCGCCAATGTCCTCAGCGCGGCAGGCAAGCTGGAAGACCGCGGCAAGCTTTTGCTGACCCTCGCCGACAGCCATCTGGGCAGCGTCACGGATGTCGAGAATGTGGTAATCAAAAGCTCGGGGGGGAGCATGGTTCGCCTGGGCGATATCGCCGGCGTCCGCCTTGCCGGCGCACCACGCTGGCTGCGTGTCACCGCTAACGGTCGGCCCGCCGTCAGTCTGCAAGTCTATCAACAGCCGAGCGGCGACACACCGCGGATCGTTCGCGATGTCGCCCGGGTGTTCGCCGCCGCCCATGCCGGTGCTCCACCTGCCCTGCGGATTTCCCCCTGGTACGATCAGAGCGAATTAATCGATCGTTCCGCGCAGGCGCTCGCCGAAGCGATCGCCATCGGCGCGGTGCTCGCCGCCCTGGTCCTGCTGGTGTTTCTGCGCAATCTTCGGATCACGCTGGCGACCGTCGTGGTGGTCCCGGTTGTGCTGGCGGTCACCACGCTCGCGCTGGGGATACTCGGCCAGAGCTTCAACATCATGACCCTGGGCGGCATGGCCGCCGCCATCGGCCTGATTATCGACGACGCCATCGTCATGATCGAACATATTGAACGGCGTCTGTCTGAAACGTCGGCTGACCGTCTGGGCGCCATGCGCGCCGCCGCGAGCGAATTCTTCCGCCCCCTGCTTGGGTCCTCTGCGGCGACCATCCTGATCTTTCTACCCCTGGCCTTCCTCACCGGCGTCACCGGCGAGTTTTTTCGGGCGCTGTCTCTAACCATGGCGATCGCCCTTTCGGTCTCGTTCATGGTGACATGGCTGATCGTGCCGATCCTGATGGAATCATTCTTCCGCACGGCGCGGGCCAAGGCGCCGGCGCGCGACATCGGCGTTGCTCGCCGCTATCGCCGGGCTCTGACGCACATGACGCGCACCCCCTGGCTGGCGGTGGCGATAATGCTCCCGATGGCCGTCGTCGGGCTGTGGGCCTTCACCAGCCTGCCCAGCGGTTTCATCCCGAAACTGGATGAGGGCGGGTTCATCCTCGACTATATCGCGCCGAGCGGCGCATCGATCTCCGAGACGGATCGGCTGGTGCGCCAGATCGAAACCGTCCTATCGGCGACGCCCGAGGTGGTCACCTATTCGCGGCGTACCGGCGCGCAGCTCGGCGGCGACCTGACGGAGTCCAATGTCGGCGACATTTTCGTTCGCCTGAAAGCCCTCCCGCGTCGCCCCATAGCGGCGGTGATGGAAGAGGTGCGCGGCAAGGTAGAAGCCCGAATTCCCGGTATCTCAATCGAGACGGCACAGCTGATCGAAGACGAGATCGGCGATCTGACTGCCGTGCCGCAACCGATAGAGATCAAACTCTACGGCGAGGACGAGGCCCAGGTGCGCGACACAGCCGCCCGGGTCGCCAAGCGGCTGGCCGGTATTCGCGGCATAGCCGAACTCAAGAACGGCACCGTGATCGCCGGCGACGCCCTCGACGTGAAGATCGACCTGGCCAGGGCCGCGATCGAAGGCATTTCGCCGACCGAAGCCTCAAAACAGATCACCGCCCTTTTGAGCGGCGAGGTCGCCACCCAAATTCAGACCGGCCCGCTGCTTAGCAATGTGCGGGTCTGGATACCCCCCGGCCAGCGTGACCGCGTTTCCGCCGTCGAGGGCTTTCCGCTGCGCGCCGGCGACGGGCACATCCTTTCGCTGTCGCGTATCGCCACTGTTGACACCCTGACCGGCCAGACGGAGATTCAGCGCGAGAATGGCCGCCTCGTCGTGCCGGTCACCGGACGCGTGGTTGGGCGCGATCTCGGTTCCGCCGCCAATGAGGCGCGGGACGTCTTGACTCACGAGGCGCTGCTGCCCGCCGGCGTGACCTTCGAGATGGGCGGGCTCTATGCCGAGCAGCAGTCCGCCTTCCGTGGGCTGGCGAGCGTCTTCCTGGCGTCCCTGGCGATCATCATGGTGCTGCTGCTGTTGATCTACGAAAACGTCCGAATCGTCGTCGCCATCATCGCCATGCCCCTGATGGCGGCGTTCGGCGTGGCCCTGGGCTTGCGCCTGGCCGGCGTCGAATTGAACATCATGGCCTTGATGGGCCTGACCATGGTCATCGGCATCGTGACCGAGGTGGCGATCTTCTATTTCACCGAATATGATACTCTGGTGGCCGAGGGAGCCGACCCCGCCGACGCCCTGATTGATGCTGGCGCGAACCGTCTGCGCCCCATTGCCATGACCACCCTGGCCGCCATCCTGGCGCTGACCCCGCTGGCTCTGGGGTCGTCCATGCAACAGCCTCTGGCCGTGGCGATCATCGCGGGGCTGATCGCACAAGGGCCGCTGATCCTGTTGGTGATGCCCGCCCTGTTCCGGCTGATAGGCGGGGTCAAGGACTCTACTGTCGCCGCCGCCTGAGCACCTGGCCAGTGGGAGCCGCGACAGCCCCCACCTTTACCTTCACGAAACTTTCGCCAATTCCTCGCGTGGGGACAAAGCCGGCATCGATTTCACGCCATCGCCGCGGCCACAGGCGGCATTGGTCACCGGCGATCCAACACCAGCACCTGGAATGTGCCGGGTTTGGTGGTGGGGCGCTGACCGGTGGGCGCCGGAAGCACATATTGCGCCGTCGGCAGATAGACACGCCCCGTCTTCGAATCGATGGCGCCGGTCCGGGCGCCGATTTGCGTTTGAACGGTTTCGATCACCGTGTTGTCTTCGCTCCCCGACAACGCGATCACCGACAGGGTTCCCGTCAAACCCGAAGGCACAAGCGCAATGTTCCTCTTCTCGTCGTAGAGCACTGCATCGGGTCGACCGCCGATCGCCAGAGAGGCGAGCGGCTTGCCAGTTGCCGCGTCGAGGATTTTGGCCAGACCGTTGGCGCACACTGAAATCAGCCGATTGCCCGGAACGAGCACCAGGCCGGTAGGGCCGAGGCAGCCGGCGAGCGGGAAATGGGCGATCACCGTCCGACTCTTAAGATCGATCGCGGCGATCTCACCCTTGTTCTCTACGTTCACATACAGTCGGCCCCTTCCATCGACGGCCGGATATTCGAGTTGACCGCCCACCAAGATCGGCGACGAGGCCTTGGCTGTTTTTACATCCAGCAGGGTTATGGCGCCGCTGTCACCGCCCGCGATCACCAGCCTGTTGGTGAAAGGATCGAAGACAGCGCCGTCCGGATCTTTCACCGTAGGGACTGAAGCGATCAGCTTGCCGTTCTTGGCGCTGATGATTCTTGCGGTGTCGTCGCCGCTATTGGTGGTGACGATCAGATCGGCGCCCGGGATCGGCACGACCGCGTGCAGGTGATTGCCAGCGGCGAAGGCAGCGGTGACCTTGCCGGTATCAGCCTCGATCATCATTACAGAATCGCCATGGGCGACATAGAGGCGGCGCCGCGCCGGATCAAAGCTTGCATAGTCCCAGCCGCCATTCGGACCCGCAATATGACCGACCACCTTGAGCGTCGCGCCTGTTGGCGCGGCGACGACGGAGTTTGTTGAAAGAGCGAGAACGACGGTGGCGGCGGCCAGAATCGAAACGGTGGTCATGAGAATCCTCGGCAAAAGTTCCAACTGAATGTTAGGCCCAGCCACGCTTCGCCCACGCCCACTTGTCGGCCACGAGCGTGACACCATTGCGAATGGCGGTAGATGGTTGGCCATTATGTTGCGCCCACCAGGGTCTGGTCGCAATGCGTTCTTGCTTGCGGCTCGACACCAGCCGTACCATCCTGCCCCCATGATCAATTTCGTTACCGCAGCGCCGGTTATCAGCGCAGCCTTCCTCGCTTCAGCGGTGGAAATCGTGGAAGCCTTCACCATTGTGCTGGCCGTAAGCGTCGTGAGGGGAATTCGCCCGGCGGTGCTTGGCGCCGGTGCGGCCTTGGCGGCCTTGACGTTGGTGGTGGCGATCTTCGGCCCGATGATCGCGGCGATCCCTGTCCACGGCCTGCAGATCGTGGTTGGCGTGCTGCTGTTGGTGTTTGGCCT
>JAYUBD010000515.1:0-4037 GCA_043740995.1 Caulobacteraceae bacterium
TCCCCTGATCAAGAATTATCCACTGGCGCCCCACAATGATCGCGCGGCGGGGTTCAATCAATGCGTCAACGTCTCGCCGTTCGACCCGATCGCCAATCAGGCCGCGGGCACGACCTATGGCAGCATTCCGAATCCTGGGCCCAACGCCATGCCCACCGGGCCTAGAGAATCCATGGGGCCGGGGTCAGTCGTCCAGGCCGGCGGGCAGCCGACCAATTGCGTCGCGCCGCGTAAGAATAATACCTATTATAGCGGCACGTTGCGCCTGGACTACGATCTCGGCAGCGACATCACCGCGACCTCGCTGACCGAGTACCAGAAATTCAACCGTACAGCGGCTATTGATGGGTCCGGCATAGCGATTCAGGATTATCAATCCTACCAGCGTGGAAAAATTACCAGCGTCTATCAAGAGTTGCGCCTGGCTGGTAAATTCAAAGGAAAAGGCAGCTGGATTATCGGCGCCAACTATGAATACGATCATACCTGGGATCAATTTCTGCAAACTTATAATGCATCGACGGCCAGCCCCACCGTCTTCTTGAACCCAAACTTCTTTGGCACATGCGTGCCGGGTTTCTGCCCGACCACGGCCGGCGCGGTTGGTCCGGACGGCGTTCTCTTGCCGATCCTTGGCGGCAATACCGCCATTGCTCTGGGTCCCACCAAACCGACCGACCTTCAAACCACGCACACCTATGCCGCCTATCTGAGCGCGGAATATCCGATCTTTGACACCTTGATCTTGCAAGGCGGCGTGCGATTTACCGAGGAAGACAAGCGAGGCGGCGTCTGTGGCGGCGATGGCGGCGATGGCAACTGGTCCGAGGTGGCCTACACCCTGGAACAGTTCTATGCTCCGCCGAGTACGTCGCCGGCCGCCGCGCCGCCGGGCACCTGCGCCAGCACAGGACCGGGGCCGACCTATAATCCACCGCCCGGCGGTGGATTGACCTTCAGCCAGCTAAACCAGCACAATGTGTCCTGGCGCGTGGGGCTGAACTGGAAACCGATGCGAGACACGCTCCTGTACGCAAACATTAGCCAGGGCTATAAGGGCGGCTCCTATCCCACCGTCGCCCTGGCTTCGCTCGTCCAAACCAGACCGGTTGTCCAAGAGGGACTGTTGGCCTATGAGGTCGGATTTAAGGCTGCGCTGCTCGACAAGCAAATGCAAATAAACGGAGCCGCCTTTTATTATAACTATACAGACAAGCAAATTCTTGGGGCGGTGTCAGATGTTGTCTATGGCTCTTTGCCGGCCTTGGTGAACGTGCCGAAGTCCCACATTGTCGGTTTTGAATTGTCGGGCAGTTACGCACCGGATTGGCTCCGAGGCCTGACGGTCACGCCATCGGTGAGCTATCAGTTCAGCAAGGTTGACACGTCGCCGCGGAACACTTGCGTTCCGCCTCCGGCCCAAACTCCCGGACGCGTCACATTGCCCGCCGGTCCGGCCTTCACTCCACCCGGCCTGATCAACTGTATCGCAGGGCATTTTTACGGGTTCGACCCGTTCGGCAACTATGCGGATTTCACCGGTGAACGGTTCCCCTCGGCGCCGGAGTTGCAGATCCACGTTGATGCCGAATATGACTGGAAGCTGCAGAAGGGCATAACCGCATTTGCCGGCGTGTCGATCGCCTATACGTCGGGCACCAACACCTTCTTCGTCAATGGAACTCCCACCCCGGCCTATAGCAATATCGGCCCGAATGGACCCGACCCGGCATTTGGCGGCTATGTTGATTGCAGTGGGAACCCGTCGCCGGTTGCCCTCGGTCCCTGCCCGACCAACCATCCAAACGATCCGCTCGCGGTTCCAGCCTACACCCTGCTCGATCTTCGACTGGGCGTGTCGAAAGACAATTGGTCAATGCAAATTTGGGGCCGCAACGTCGCGAACACCTGGTATTGGAATGGCGCCTATCACGTGAACGACGTTCTGCTGCGGTACACCGGCATGCCGGCGACCTACGGCGCCACATTTAACTACAAATTCAGGTGATTTTGGATGGAGCGGGATTTCATTCCGCTCAGATTTAACAAGGAGAACGTCATGCAGGTAACCGTTGAAAAGCCAAAATATCTGGGCTTGCTCAATGCCATCTCGTTGGGCGAGAGCGAGACGGGCGTTAATCTTGAAGCCTGGGCCAATGCCACTTCGGATGAAGACCTGGCCTGCACGTTGCGACTCGTGGCCGCGCGGGAAACCAGTCACGGCGACGTCTTCTGCCGACGCATCGTCGAGCTTGGCTATGAGCTGCGGCACAAGCCCGACCCGAAGGCGGCGGCACGCCTGGCGAAATACGCGAACCCCAAAATCAGTGACCTGGAAAAGATCGGGCCTGATCGCGACGAGGACGAGCCCTTCGCGGAGATCAAGGCCGCCATGGACGCCGGCGCCTATGATCCGATGACCTGTAACCTTCTGGGATGGTATATTGCCGAGGAGGCGGACAGCGGTCGCCGCCTGCGGGAGGTCTATGACTGCGTTCGCGAAAAAGGCCGCGGCGGCATGGCGAAAGCCAACGGACATGTCCGGACGGCCATGGTGGGCGGGGCGGGTCCGGGCGCCGAGGCCGAGGCGATCATGGCCTGCATGACGGCCGGGTTCGCCAGGCTTGAGAAGAGCCTGGAAAAACTCGCGCGCGCGGTGAAATAGCGGCGCGCGGTTTTATCGGCAAGGTGATCCCTGGCATGACCGTGGCGAGGCGCCGGGGCGGCGGCGCACAAAGCCAAGGTGGGCTTCGATGAATAAGTCCCGCCCGTGCAGCCAGGACGCCGCGCTCAAAGCCCGCGCCGAGGTCGTGATCCCCGGCGGGATGTATGGCCACCAATCAAGCCGCTTGTTGCCGGATGACTATCCGCAGTTCTTCAGTCGCGGCTTGGGCGCCCGCCTGTGGGACGCGGACGGCCATGAGCTACTGGACCTGATGTGCGCCTACGGTCCCAACCTTATGGGCTATGGGGACGCGGCGATCGACGCCGCCTATATCGCCCAGCTACGGGAGGGCGACACGCTGACGGGGCCTACCCACCTTCTGGTCGACTTGGCTGAACAGTTCACCGCGATGGTGACGCATGCGGACTGGGCGATCTTCTGCAAAAATGGAGCGGACGCCACCCAGACCGCGTTAATGACCGCCAGGGCGCATACGCGAAAGAAGACCGTTGTCCTTGCCCGGGGGGCCTATCATGGGGCCGCGCCTTGGTGCGCCCTGCGCCCGGCCGGCGGGATTCCGGAGGACAAGGCCCATCAGCTGTTCTGCGACTATAACGATGTCGCCAGCCTGGAGGCCGCCGTCGCCGCCGCTGGCGATGACCTTGCCGCCATCTTCGCCGCGCCGCTTAAGCACGACGCCTTTGTGGATCAGGTCCTTCCCGATCCAGCCTATGCCCAGCGGGCCCGGGCGCTTTGCGACCAGACCGGCGCTCTGCTGGTGGTCGATGATGTTCGCGCGGGATTTCGGATAGCGCGGGACTGCAGCTGGTCGGTCGTCGGCGTCCAGCCCGATCTTTCCAGCTGGGGCAAATGCATCGCCAACGGCCACGCGCTCTCGGCGTTGCTGGGATCGAACAAGGCGCGACGGGCGGCGGCCTCGATCTATGTCACCGGCTCGTTCTGGTATCAGGCCGCGCCGATGGCCGCCGCCCTCGAAACGCTGAAGCGGGTGCGCGACAGCGACTATCTGGAACACATGCGGGGCCTGGGCGATCAGCTCCGTGACGGCCTGGCGGAACGCGCGGATCGGGCGGGATTTGGCTTCCGGCAGACCGGTCCGGTCACCATGCCCCTGTTCCTGTTCGAAGACGATCCGGACCTTCGCAAGGGCTTCTTCTGGTGTTCCGAAATGCTGCATCGCGGCGTCTATGTGCACCCGTGGCACAACATGTTCCTGTGCGCCGCCATGACCAAGGCCGATATCGATGGCGCCCTCGACGCCGCCGAGGCGTCATTCACGGCGCTGAAACGCGCGTCACCCGCTCTTCCACCCTTGGAGAAGATGAGTTTCCGGCTCACCACGCGATGACCG
>JAYUBD010000516.1:0-4032 GCA_043740995.1 Caulobacteraceae bacterium
TCAGCCAGGGTGCGGCGTCTCATCGCCTGGATTTGCGCGTCGCGCTGTCGGCCGAGGCTGGCCTCTACGACGCGCTGGGCCGACTGGCCGCCCGCCAGATCGCGGGTCCGGCGATCCTGGTGGTCCACAGCGGCGCGGGCGCGCTGGCGCCGACCATTGTGCGGCATGCCGGTGATGTAATCCTCGGCGCGATCTTCGTGGATGCCCTGCTGCCGCACCCGGGCCGCGCCTGGATCGACACCGCGCCGTCCGGCCTGGTTCGATACTTACGCGCCGAGGCGCGCGATGGTTGCGTACCGGCGTGGCCAGCCTGGATTCCGCCGGGACAATTGGCGCGGCTTTTGCCCGAACCGGCGATGCTCGAGGCGTTGACGCGCACCGCCCCGCTCGTGCCGTTGCGGTTCTTGGAGGAGCCGGCTCCGGACCGGCGGGATCAGGCGCTCCCGCCGTGCGCCTATCTGCAGCTCAGCGCGGCCTATGACGCGGAGGCCGCCCAGGCGCGGCGACTGCACTGGCCGATGGCGCGGTTCGATGGGCATCATCTTTCCCTGATGACCGAACCCGTCGGGGTTGCGGCGATGATCATCCGCTTGCGAAAGAACCTGACGCCATTGCTATCAACAGACTGACCGCCGGGGCGCGCATGCATCGCGCCGCTTCTCAATTCGGGAAACGCTGAAACGCCTTGATCGCGACGGCCAGGAATTGCATAATGCAATTTATCCGACCGCCTTCCGTTTGGGCGCCTTTCTTGTTTCGCTTTTCTGTCGGTGTGGCCGAATATTCATTCAAATATAACAATACTTTGTAAGGAAATACGATGGCAGCCGAGCCTGCCGTTTCGCGCCAAACAGCTGCCAACCGGCTGCCAAAAGCTGCCAAAAGCTGCCAAATAGGCTGCCAATGATCGCCAAAAGCTGCCCGCCGGCTGCCAAACAACTGCCATCCGGCTGCCGTCCCGCCGCTCTGGCCCCACCCCTAACCGCCCACCCGGCGGACCGTTGACGGCGCGATAAACGTGTTCCATTTTCGTCGAAGGCGTGCAAGTTTTATGGCCGCCGGATATGGCGCAGGTCGGAAGGCCACAAGAAACCGGGGCGACAGGAGGGGACCATGGGTTCGAAGCTTTGGAGTTGCGCGGCGCTGGTCGCCGCGTCTCTGGCGGGCTGCAAACCGGCGACCGATTTTGACCAGGGTTGGACTGCCAATCAGATCAAACAATGGTCATCGGGCTATCAGGGGTCGCGCCTGTTGCCGGAGGCCTGGCTCTGGGCGCTCGAACAGCCGGATTCAGCGGCCCCGTTTTTGGATGCGGCCTATATCGGGCGCTTTCGCTATCTTCCGGTCTCCGGCGGCCTGCCGCTGGGGTTCGCGGTGGATCAGCAGGACGACACGCATTTTATCGCCACCCGTCTGACCTGGAAGCGGGGGCAGACCGCGCACGAGCCGTGGGTGGGGATGACCTGCGCCGCCTGCCACACCAACGATATCCGCTTCGGCAATCGCTCGCTGCGGGTTTATGGCGGGGCGACGCTGGCTGATTTTCAAAGCTTCGTGGAGGCGTTGAATACCGCGCTGGCGCGAACACGGGATGATCCGGCCAAGTTCGAGCGCTTCGCCCGCGGGGTGTTGGGCGCGGCCCCATCGGCGGATGACACGCAGCTGTTGCGACAGGCGCTCGGCCAGTTGATCGCCTATCAGCAAAAAATTGCCGCCCAGAACCAGACGCCCATGCGCTATGGTTACGGGCGCCTGGACGCCGTGGGATATATTTACAACAAAATCGCCATGGTGGCCAAGCCCGATGGCCCCAGTCAAAACGCCCCCGACGCTCCGGTCAGCTATCCGTTCCTGTGGAACACCGCCCAGCAGACCCAGGTCCAATGGAACGGCATCGCCAGGAACATGCCCGGCCAGGTCGGCCTGAGCCAGACCATCGATCCGGGCGCCCTGCTGCGCAATCTGGGCGAGGTGACCGGCGTATTCGGCGAAGTCATCGCCCCGCCAGGCCCTCAGGGCGGCTATATTTCAAGCGTCCACGTCGACAATCTGGTGGCGATGGAACAACTCTTGATGCAGCTGAAGCCGCCTAAATGGCGCCGCGACCTGTTTCCGGTCGATGCGGCATCGGTGAGCGAGGGGCGGGGCCTCTACCAGACCCACTGCGTCGCGTGCCACGTCGTCTTGCCGCGCGGTGACCTGCATACGCGCCAGCGGCCTGGTGGTGGCGCGTTGGAAACCATGAGCTATTTCAATCCGCAAAACGTCGCCGGCGGCGAGACCAAGGTGGATACCGATCCGTGGATGGCCTGCAATGGCGGTCTGCGGCAGGCCAACACCGGCCTGTTGAACGGTCGGCCGGTGTTCTTCGATGTTAAAACCCGCTTCACCGCCACCTCGGCGGTTCCGACCATGCTCGGCTCAGTCGCCGTCGGTTTGATGGTCAGCCGCGCGGCGGTTCTGGGCGAGGCGGCGCTGGAAAGCTTGTTCCACGTGCATCCGGGACCGCAGGTTATCGCGCCCGTCCGACCGCGGGTGATGATGAAGCTCGCCGCTGTGCCGGCCCCGCCGCTCTCGGAACGCGAGCAACGCCGGAAGGCCTGCGAGAAGGCGGCGGCCTCATCGGATTATAGGCTGTTCGCCTATAAGGCCCGGCCGCTGACCGGGGTTTGGGCGACAGCGCCCTATTTGCACAACGGCTCAGTGCCGACGCTGTATGATCTGCTGCTGCCGCCGGCTCAGCGGCCGACCACCTTCAATCTCGGCTCGCGGGCCTTCGATGCCCGACATGTGGGCTTCATCACCGCGCCCAGCGCCGAAGCCAATTATGTGTTCAGTGTGAAGGACGCGTCAGGCGAGGTTATTCCCGGCAATTCAAACCAGGGTCACGATTATGGGAACGCCACCTTCACCGAACATCAGCGCTTGGCCCTGGTGGAATATCTGAAGGTGATTGGCGAATAGCCGCGGCGGTGGTCAGCGCGCGTTGGATCGCATCGTCATCAGGCCAGCCGCCAGGGCGAGCAGGGCGGGAATTCCGACGGTCAGTTCCGGATAGAAAGGTCCCACCGCCCCATAAAGAATGGCGGCCAGGATCGCCGGCATCAGCGCCAGCAGCACGATCACGGGGCCCGACACGGCGGCGGGCCGAAGCGCGGCGAACAGGAACACCAGGGCGAGCCCGACCAACACGACAGCGTCCCACAGCCACAGCACGCCCAACTCGGCCGCGAACATGGCCGGCAGGTTGGAGGCGCGCGCCGCCGCCATGCCGCTGGCCCCCCAGACCGCGGCATGCATCACGCCGTCAAAGCCAAGGCCGAGCGCCGCCGCGCCCAGCATCAGTCTCGCGACCAAAGGCGGCATGCCGATCATCCTTCCATCCTGGCCCAGGCCGGACGGCGGGCCTTTGTCATGGTAGGCTAACCCATCCGCCGGCAAAGGCCACCCCGACCCTTGAGGCAAGCCGATGAGCCGCCGATGATCCCCGGCCTGCAACGCGACCGGGTCGATCTGGCCGGGCTTGTGGCGCGCATTCGCGGCCAGTTTCCCGCTCTAGCCTTCCACGGCGCGGTTCTGAATGACAAAGGGGACGACCACGCGGTGGTCGTGCTGGACGGCGCCTGGGTGTTTCGCTTTCCGCGAACCGGGGAGGCGGCGGATTACGCGGCAGGCGAGCGGCGACTTCTCCAACGTCTCGCCCCGCTGTCCCCGGTCGCGATCCCGAACTATCAGTTTGTGTCCGGGCTCGGCCACGTCGCCGGCTATCGTTTGATCGTCGGCCATCCGCTCGAACCCGACGTGTTCGCGGCGCTCTCAACGACCGTCCGCGCGCGCATTCTGGGGGAAATCGGCGGGTTTTTGAAAGTGCTTCATGCCCTCCCCATCGACCTGATCGACGGACCGGATGGCCGTCCGGGGCCGGTCGCCTGGACGGGCGCCGACTATCAAATCCGGTATCGCTCACGCCGCGCCGACTTTTGCCGGGTCCTGGACGTCGCGGCGATGCGCGCGCTCGATGGATTTTTCGGG
>JAYUBD010000517.1:0-4027 GCA_043740995.1 Caulobacteraceae bacterium
TTTTTTTCAGCGAGGGAACGTCGCCGCCGCTTGACACCTTTTCGGGACAGGAGCGTTGATAGGGTATGAAAGTTCTGGTCTCGGGTCGGCACGTTGATGTTGGTGATGCGCTTCGGGGCAGGATCAGTGATGATCTGACCGGCAGCATCGGCAAATATTTCGAGCGGGGCGGCGACGCCGACGTGGTGGTCAGCCGCGATGGCCACGGCTTCCGTGTTGACTGCGCGGTCACCCTGGCGTCCGGCCAGAAATTGCAGAGCCACGGCCTGGGGGGTGAGGCGCACGGCGCCTTCAGCCAGGCCCTGGCCAATATCGAAACCCGGATCCGGCGCTATAAGCGACGCCTGAAAAGTCACACCGTCGCCGCGACCGCCAAGGCGGCGGAAACCGCTTCAATGATGGTGCTGCGCGCGCCGGTCGGGGATGCGGAAGACGAGGATTGGACGGACGCGCACGATCATTCGCCGCCGGCCGGCATGGTGATCGCCGAAACCGAGGCGCCCCTAAAGACGATGACGGTTTCCATGGCGGTGATGGAGCTCGATTTGACCGAATCTCAAGCGATCGTGTTCAGGAACGCCGCCCACGGCGGTTTGAGCGTGGTATATCGTCGATTGGACGGCAATATCGGGTGGATCGATCCGGAACGCACCCGGTCGGTGAAACCGTCGGCGGCCATGGTTGGCTGACGCCGCTGAGTTTCTGATCGAGTCTCCTGGACTATAGACCCTCTCACTGGCTTTCAGGGGCGCCCGCGTGAGTGATTATGTTGTTTCGACAATAATCGGTGAACTGCTGAGTCCAGGGGCGATCGCGCCGCGGGTTTCCGTCGCGGATAAGCGCCAGGCGCTCGGTCTGGTGGCGGAGATTGCCGCTCGCGCCTACGGTGTGAAAGTGCCCAAGGTGCGCGCCGCCTTGATGGCTCGGGAAGGCCTGTCGTCGACCGGCATTGGTTACGGCGTCGCCATCCCGCATGCTCAGATTCCTGGCCTGTCGCATCTTCGCGGTGTCTTCCTGCGGCTCAATCCGGCGATCGATTTCGGGTCGGTGGATGAGGAACCGGTCGATTTGATTTTCGCCCTGTTGTCGCCGCCAGGCGCCGGGCCGGAGTCACTGCGCACCATGGCGCGCGTGGCGCGGGCTTTGCGGGTCCCGTCATTGCGTCAGCAGTTGCGCCAGGCCGGCAGCGCCGACGCGATCCAGGCGCTGCTGGTGCGCGACGAGCGACCGTCGGCGGCCTGACCCGGCCAACCCGACCGCCGATCGCCTCTAATGCACCGAGACCGGCGCCAATTCGTGGGCGAGGGCGGCGGCGACTGCGGCGTTCTTGTCGCCCAACACGGCGAGGCGCTCGCCATTCGCCCTGTGCACAGCGTACAGCGTCTGGTCCGGCGTGATGTTGAACCCCTTGATCACCTCAATGGGCGTGTCGGCGATGATCTCCGCGGCCGAGACCGGACGCACATAGACCAGATTTGGTCCGCCAAGCGCCGCGAAGGCTTCGGGCGAAAATTGTTGGATAAGCATACTGAATTCCTTTCAACCTACCGGACGCTGAGGATCAGCCGTCCGTCGTGATCGGGATCCGCCGCACGAGGCCGGCGGATGTCGGACGCACCGCGTCCACGTGCAGAAGGCCGTGGTCGAGGCGGGCGCCGGCCACCTCCATCCCATCGGCCAGGATGAAACCGCGCACGAATCCGCGCGCCGCTATGCCCTGGTGCAGGAAGGCGCGGGCTTCGCCATCGACTGGTTCGGGATCGCGACGACCGGCGATGGTCAGTTGGTGATCCTCGACGGTGACATCGAGCTGGTCCACCGAGAAGCCGGCCACCGCCAGGGTGATCCGCACGCCCCCCGCGCCGGTGTCTTCTACATTATAGGGAGGGTAGCCCTCCGCCGCCGTTTTCGCCGCCCGCTCGATCAAGGCGCGCGTGTGCTCGAAACCGAGCAACAGCGGACTGTCATAGAGCGGCGGGCGGTTCATCGGAGTCCTCGTTCAAGCGACCCCGCCGCGTCCCGTCCCTGTGAGGCGACGGTCGCGACGTCACAATCAGGTGGCGATGGCGGCGCGCTGATTCAAGGCTGGAAAAGGCGAAGCCCCGCGGGCGTGACCCGCGGGGCTTCATGGTGGAGCTAAGCGGAGTCGAACCGCTGACCTCTTGAATGCCATTCAAGCGCTCTACCAGCTGAGCTATAGCCCCGGAAATTCCGGGTGTGCCCGGGCTCAATCACGCCCCCGGCGGCGAAGCGGCGGAACCTAGTGCGATGGGCGGGCGCGATCAAGAGCCTATCCGCCGCACCGGGCGATCAATGGTCCTCGGGACCGCCTTCACCCGGCAGACCGCCGAGTTCATCGTCGGGGAAATCGTCGTCCTCGTCTTCGATAAACGGCTCGTCGTCTTCATCTTCGGCGGCGGGTTCATCGTCTTCCGAGAAATCGACGCCCAGATTGTCGCTCGCCGCCGGGGTGGCGGGATCGACATCGTCGTCGCTGGTCAGCGGCGGGTCATCGACCGGCGCATCCAGTTCAGGCGCTTCGTCAGGCTCCGCTTCGAAGCCGTCCTCGGTGTCGGCGGCCACGACCGGCTTTTCTTCCTCGGCATCATCCTCGGGCACGATCGCGCGGGCGCGCACCCGCCGATTGCGCAGGGCTTCCTCGGGATCGAACTCGGCCCCGCACTTGGGGCAAGCCGCCGGACGGCGACCCAAATCATAGAATTTTGTCGAACAGGTTGGGCAAATCTGTTTTGCGCCCAGTTCGGGATTGGCCAATGCGGCGACCTTTGTTGGCTTAAGTGTGCTGAAAGCGGCGGCTCCCTTGCCATGGCGCTGGGCCACTGTCAAAAATAAAACCCCCCGCTTGTTCAGGATACCGCCCTCCATGCCCGACCCGGCGACGCTGCATCGTGGATCGTCGCCTGAGGTAGGCCCGCAAAACCTGACGGCGATGACGGCGTTTGCCGGTGGCGCCCTGGTCGGGCGGACCGCGGCCCCCGGCGACAAGTCGATTTCGCATCGCGCCCTGATCCTGGGGGCAATGGCCGAGGGCGTCACCGAGATTTCCGGTTTGTTGGAGGGCGACGATGTCCGCCGCACGGCGCGGGCCATGGCCGCCTTTGGGGCCCGGATCGAACGTCTGGGCGAAGGACTCTGGCGGGTGACCGGGGTCGGCGGGCTCGCCGAGCCCACCGACATGATTGATTGCGGCAATGCCGGAACGGGCGCGCGCCTGCTGATGGGCGCGGCGGCGGGCTTTCCGCTGACGGCGACCTTCACCGGCGACGCTTCGCTGCGCGGTCGACCGATGCGGCGGGTGCTCAAACCGCTGGAGATGATGGGCGCGCGGTGGATGGGCCGGGAAGGCGGGCGGCTGCCGATCAGCCTGCACGGCGGCGCGCTGTCGGGCATCGACTATCGCCTGCCGGAGCCCTCGGCGCAGGTAAAGTCCGCCATCCTTCTGGCGGGCATGAACGGCTCGGGAACCACCCGCATCATCGAGCCGGAGCCGACGCGAGATCACACCGAGCACATGCTGCGCGCCTTCGGCGCCAGGATTTCGGTGGAAGACGGTGACGATGGCCGGGTGATCACCTTGGCGGGGGGCCAGGGATTGACCGGCGCCGGGATCGCGGTGCCGGGCGATCCCTCGTCGGCGGCGTTTCCGCTGGTGGCCGCGCTGATCACCCCCGGATCGGTGGTGACGATCGACAATGTGCTGCTGAACCCTTTGCGGACCGGCCTGTTCGACACGCTCCGCGAAATGGGCGCCGACCTCGAAATCAGCAATATCAGGCTTGCTGGCGGCGAGTCGGTGGGCGACATCACGGCGCGCTACTCAGATCTGCATGGCGTCACCGTGCCGCCGGAACGCGCTGTCTCGATGATTGACGAATATCCGATTCTCGCCATCGCCGCCGCCTATGCCAAGGGTCCGACCCTGATGCGGGGCCTGGGCGAGTTGCGGGTCAAGGAGAGTGATCGCATCGCCCTGATGGCGGCGGGTCTCGCCGCCTGCGGGGTCGGA
>JAYUBD010000518.1:0-4022 GCA_043740995.1 Caulobacteraceae bacterium
CTGACCGCCAGGGAATCGGCGTCCGCCTCGGAATAGACGACCACCGAGGCGATCCCCAACCGTCGGCAGGTCTTGATGATCCGAACCGCGATCTCTCCGCGATTGGCGATCAGGATTTTCGAGAACATCTTGCTTGGGGCCGCCCTATTCCACACTATCTTATGCGGTTAGACGCGCTGGCGTGGCTTGACAACCGTGTCGGAGCGTCAGCCCCCAGGAGCCTGAAAATCGCCATGACCGAAACCCTGCATTCCGCCTACACCTCGCCGTCCGGCTTTGATCTCACCGCCCCGGACAAGGCCGAGCGCGCAACCCTGGAATCGGCCTTGTCGCGAGAGGAGCGCGACGTCCTGCTGCACCACGGCACCGAGGCCCCATTTTGCGGCGGCCTGCTCGATAACAAGGAAGACGGGGTCTATTGCTGCCGCCTGTGCGGTCTGCCGCTCTTTCAGGCCAAAACCAAGTTCGAGAGCGGCACCGGCTGGCCCAGCTTCTGGGCGCCGTTCGATGCCGCGCACGTCACCGAAGTGCGTGATGCCAGCTATGGCATGGTCCGCATCGAAACCCGCTGTGCGCGCTGCGACAGCCATCAGGGCCACCTGTTCCCCGACGGCCCGCCGCCCACCCGGCATCGCTACTGCATCAATTCAGTGTCGCTGCGGTTCGTGATCAACGGGCAGCCGTTGCCCGATCCCCTGGGCCGGGACGATGCGATTGGGTGAAGACTGAAGGTTAGGGTCCACGCCCGATCCAGACTCTGGCAAACGGGACGGGACCGCCACGGCGGGCCTTGGCGGTGCTCGGCGCAAGTTGGCGTGTATGGGTGGAAATTGGCGGTCTCTGGCGTGAGATGGCGTCAAGATGGCGCGAAATTGTGCGATTTTGTGCGAAATGGCGTGAAATGGCGTGAAATGGCGTGAAATGGCTTGAAATGGCGTGAAATGGCGTGAAATGGCGTGAAATGGCGGGGCGAAGACCTGGGTCGAATATTCGACTAACGTTTGCATTTCAAAGGCTTATCGTTCTTTAGATCCTCGAAACCGCCACGCCGTCCGAGCGATCGCGCTCCAATCCTTGCCAGCTGCCAAATCACATTCGCATTATGCAATAACTTGACGGCTCCGTCAAACACAGTGCGCCTACCTGTCGAGGCCCGGCGACGCCTTCATCCGAAGCGCGACCACAGCGAGCGACAGCAGCGGAAAGTGCAGGGGGCCGCCGACCGGGCGATCAGCAATCAGACGAGGGGCAAAAACCAAGTTCAAAGAACCGGGTTCGGATTTCCCAAACCATCCCGCGCGCCGTGTCCCACTTCAGGGCTCACGCCACGTCGTCAATGTCCACTCAAGCTGGATCGGTCACCTGTTTCACAGCCGATTCACCCACGTGGCGATGGACGCGGCCCATCTGCCGGCGGCGACGCGCTATCCCACGGTCAATCCGCGGTCGGGGTGATCAGTTCGCCCTCCCATTTCGCGATCACTGCGGCCGCAACGGAATTGCCAAGGACATTGGTGGCGCTGCGGCCCATGTCCAACAGATGATCGACCGCGAGGATCAGCAGCAGGCCGGCTTCGGGCAGATGAAAATAGGCGAGAGTGGCGGCGATCACCACCAGTGAGGCGCGCGGCACGCCGGCCATACCCTTGCTGGTCACCATCAGCAGCAGCAGCATGATCACCTGTTGGCCCAGGGTCAGCGGCACATGATAGGCCTGGGCAATGAACAGGGTGGCGAAGGTGCAGTACATCATCGAGCCGTCCAGATTGAACGAATAGCCCAAGGGGAGCACAAAACTGGCGATCCGGCGCGAGACGCCAAAGCGCTGCAGCCCTTCGAGAATGCGCGGATAGGCGGCCTCGGAACTGGCGGTGGAAAAGGCCAGCACCGCCGGATCGCGAATGGCGCCGATCAGGCCGCCGACGCGACGGCCGATCACCAGGAAACAGGCCAGAGTCATGACGCTCCACAACAGGCCCAGCGACAGATAAAAGCCGCCGACAAAGCGCGCATAGCCCAGAAGCACGCCCAGCCCCTGGGTCGCCACCGTGGAGGCCAGCGCCGCGAAGATCGCGAAGGGAGCGAACAGCATCACATAGCCGGTCACTTTCAGCATCACCTGGGCCACCTGTTCGGCCAGGGCCATCACGGCGGGGGCGCGGTCGTCGACCGCCGCCACGGCGGTGCCCACGAACACCGAAAACACCACAATCTGCAGGATCTCATTATTGGCCATGGCTCCCACGATCGAGGTGGGAAAAACGTGGGTAATGAAATCCTTGAAGGTCAGGGCGGCGGCGGTCACATCGCTCTTCGCCGTGACGGCGGGAATGGCCAGGTTGAGGCCGACGCCGGGCTGGAGCAGGTGAACCATCACCAGCCCGATGAGCAGTGACACCAGGGAGGCGCACACGAACCAGCCAATGGTCTTGGCCCCGACCCGGCCAATGGCGGCGCTATCCTCCATGTGGGCGATGCCCACCACCAGGGTCGAGAACACCAGGGGCGCGATGATCATCTTGATCAGGCGCAGGAAGATGTCGGTGAGGATCGAAAGGCCGCCGGCGATGGCCTTGACCCTGGCCGGATCGTGGACGCCCTGGTTGATCAGAAAGCCGGTCGCCACGCCGAGAATCATGGCGGCCACAACGAACAGGGTAAATCGGCGCTGCATGGACTAAATCCCCCGGGCGTCGCCGCGAAAACACGGAGACGATCTGATTGCACGGCGGTCAGTGTCGAGGCGCACGCGTCGCCGATATACGATTATCACCTCATATTCCCGAAGCTGAAAATGAAATCCCGGTGCGCGCTCAGCGCGGCCACTCTCGGCGCGGTTGCCGCTGGGGCGCGGACGCGTTGCGCCTCGGCGCCGAACGCGGATCACCACATGCACAAAGTCCAGACGAGGTCCGGGGTGGCGCTCGTAACGCAGCATCTCCCGGCCGACGGCCCGGCCCTTGTCACCGGGGGGGCCCCCGACCCCTACAACGGGATATTATCGTGTTTTTTCCAAGGGTTGGTGACCGACTTGGTCTTCAGGCTGGCCAGGGCCCGGACGATCCGGCGCCGGGTGCCGTGCGGCATGATCACATCGTCGATATAGCCGCGCGAGGCCGCCACGAACGGGTTGGCGAAATGGGCCTTGTACTCGGCCTCCCGGGTCGCCAGCTTTTCGGGATCGCCGATGTCGCCGCGAAAGATGATCTCCACCGCCTGTTTGGGACCCATGACCGCGATCTCCGCGGTGGGCCAGGCGTAGTTGAGATCGCCGCGGATATTCTTTGAGCTCATCACGTCGAAGGCGCCGCCATAGGCCTTGCGGGTGATCACTGTCACCTTGGGAACCGTCGCTTCGGCGAAGGCGAACAGTAATTTGGCCCCGTGCTTGATCAGGCCGCCCTGCTCCTGCTTGGTGCCGGGCATGAAGCCCGGCACATCGACGAAGGTGACGATGGGGATGTTGAAGGCGTCGCAAAACCGCACGAACCGCGCCGCCTTGCGCGAGGCGTCGATATCAAGCGCCCCGGCCAGGACCTGGGGCTGGTTGGCGACAAAGCCGACGGACTCGCCGGCCAGCCGACCGAAACCGACGATGATGTTCTTGGCCCACTCCGGAGAGATTTCGAAAAAATCCGCCTCGTCGACGACCTTGAGGATCAACTCCTTCATGTCGTACGGCTTGTTGGGATTGGCTGGCACGAGGCTATCGAGGGAGGCTTCCTCGCGATAGGGCGCATCGAAACTTTCCCGAACCGGCGGCTTGTCGCGGTTGGACAAAGGCAGGAAATCCACCAGGCGGCGAACCTGGGTCAGGGCTTCCAGATCATTGTCGAAGGCGCCGTCGGAAACCCCCGACTTCAGGGCGTGGACGCGATAGCCGCCAAGATCGGCGTGGCTGACGTCTTCATTGAGCACGGTTTTCACCACGTCCGGCCCGGTGACATACATATAGGCGGTGTCCTTCACCATGAAGATGAAGTCGGTCATGGCCGGCGAATAGACATCGCCGCCGGCGCAGG
>JAYUBD010000519.1:0-12668 GCA_043740995.1 Caulobacteraceae bacterium
TGGTGGCGCGTGCCCTGCATGAGTTGGGACGGCGCCGGGACGGTCGGTTCGTCGCCATGAACCTCGCCGCCATTCCCCGCGAACGAGTCGATAGCGAACTGTTTGGACGCGGCGATGACGAAACCGGCCGCCTTATGGAGGCGGATGGCGGCACGCTGTTCCTGGACGAGATTGGCGACATGCCCCTGGACGCCCAGACCCGGCTGCTGCGGGTGTTCGACGGCGCGGACACCGCGATCAATCCCAAAACCGGTCGTCGTCCCAATGCCAGGGTGATCGCCGCCACCAACCGCGACCTGCGCGGCCTGATCGCTCAAGGCCTGTTTCGGGAAGACCTGTATTTCCGCCTGAATGTAGCGCCGATCCGGGTGCCGCCGCTGCGTGACCGCACCGACGACATTCCCGATCTCGCCCGCGCCTTCCTGCTGCGCGCCAGCCGCGAGGGCCTGCCGTCGAAGACCATTGATCAGCCGGCGCTCGATCGCTTGAAGCTGCACCCGTGGCCCGGTAATGTGCGCGAACTGGAAAACCTGATCCGCCGGGTCTGCGCCCTCTATGGCGAGGAAACCATCGGCGCGCGCATCATTGAACGGGAACTGGCGGAGCAGATCGCGGGCGCGCCCGGCGAAGCGCCGCTCAGCCTTTCGGGCCTGGTGGAACGCAACCTGGCCTCATACTTCGCGGGACAACCTGGCGGCATCCCGCCAACCGGCCTCTATGACCGGGTGCTGGCCGACGTCGAGCGACCCTTGTTCCAACTCACCCTGGCGGCCACGCGCGGCAACCAAATGCGCGCCGCCGAGGTTTTGGGACTCAACCGTAATACGCTGCGCAAGCGGCTGAACGATTTGGGGATCGAGAAGACCAAGGCGGAAAACTAGGCCGCCCTCCACTGACCCGGATGCGGCGGCAATTTTCTTTCGTCGAACGCGTCGCCAGTCGCGCGCCGCTCCAATGGCGTTTTCCCACGATCGCGGGGAGCCAGCACTCTGCATTGTGGCTTCGTCGCCAAGCCAGGTTGGGCCGGCGCCTTCGCGGGGGAGGCAATTGAAGGCAAGATGCTCATGCCCTGGCTCGTTCGGCAGCCCTTGCTTAGGGTTTCAACGACTGCGTTCATCAGCGCTAATCCGCGCAATCCGTGGATCAAATTTTTTGATCGACCTCCGCTGCAGGCGAACCACCGCTCATGTCTTCCGCTCCGATTATCAGTTTTGACGAGATCGACTCCACCAATGCCGAAGCGCGCCGCCGCGTCGAAGCGGGCGAAGTCGGGCCCCTCTGGCTGACCGCGCTGCGCCAGACGGCGGGCCGGGGACGTCGCGGGCGTCAATGGCAGACAGAAACCGGAAATCTGGCCGCCACCTATCTGTTCACCACAACCAGGTCGCCGGCGGAGGCGGCCCAGGTGGCGTTCGTCGCCGCGCTGGCCGTGGCGGATCTGGCCGAACATTTCGCGCCGGCTGGAGCGCCTCGATTGAAATGGCCGAACGACCTGCTGTTGCAGGGCCGAAAATCGGCGGGAATATTGGTGGAGTCCGGAACGGTCGCGAGTGGCGAGTTGTGGCTGGCGGTCGGAATCGGGGTCAATCTCGCCCATGCGCCGGACCCCGGGCCGGACGCGGCGCTGCCGACTACCTGGCTGGGCGCGTTCATGCCAGGTCCGCCGCCGTCGCCGGGCGCCGCCTTGCCGATTCTCGCCGCGGCGCTCGACCATTGGCTGACCTTGTGGTCCACGCAGGGGTTCCCGGCGATCGCGCGGGCCTGGACGGCTCGCGCGCATGGCCTGGGTCAGTCCTGCATCGCGCGACTGCCGAACGAATCGATCATCGGCGTGGCGGAAGGGCTGGACGCGGACGGCGCGCTGCGGCTTAGAGGCGTTGACGGGTTGGTGCGGCGCATCACCGCCGGCGATGTCTTCTTCTAGCGCGAGGAACGACCATGCTGCTCGCCATCGAACAGGGTAACACCAATACGCTTTTCGCCGTTCATGACGGCGCCGCCTGGATTGCGCAGTGGCGCGCGGCCACCCACGCCTCGCGAACCGCCGACGAGTATGCTGTCTGGCTGTCGCACCTCCTAGGCATGGCAGGTCTGTCCCTGGGCATTCTGGACGCATGCATCGTCTCCAGCGTCGTGCCGCAGTCGATCTTCAATCTTCGAAACCTTTCTCGGCGATACCTAAATGTCGAACCGATGATCATCGGAGAAAATGTCGAGCTCGGCATCGAGATCCGAATTGAGAAACCCTCCGAGGCCGGCGCAGATCGCCTGGTCAATTCGATTGGCGCGCACATCACCTATCCTGGCGCGCTTCTGGTGGTCGACTCCGGCACCGCCACCACCTTCGACGTTGTGGCGGCTGATGGTGCATTCGAGGGCGGCGCCATCGCCCCCGGGATCAATCTGTCGGTTCAGGCGCTGCATGACGCCGCCGCTCGCTTGCCGCGAATCGCCATTCGCAAACCGGCCCGGGTGATCGGCAAGGAGACCGTCGGGGCGATGCAGTCTGGGGTCTTCTGGGGCTATGTCTCCCTGATCGAAGGCCTCATTTCGCGCATCAAGGCCGAGTACCAAGCCCCACTGACCGTCATCGGCACCGGCGGGGTCGCCTCGCTTTTCGAGGGCTCGACCGAGGCCATCGACCATTTCGACCACGACCTCACTATTTTGGGGTTGCTCGAAATCTTCCGCCGCAACCCCAATCTGCCTGAAGCATGACCTTGTCCCAGACCGCCTCTTCCGTCGTCGCCGCGAAACCCGGCGACGAACTCGTTTTCCTGCCGCTTGGCGGATCCAACGAGATCGGCATGAATTTCAACCTCTACGGCTACGGTCCGGCCAACGCACGTAAGTGGATTGTCGTCGATCTGGGGGTGACGTTCGGGGATCAGACCACGCCCGGGGTCGAGATCATCCTGCCGGACCCGACCTTCATCGAGGAATACGCCAAGGATATCATCGGCATCGTCCTTACTCACGCCCACGAGGATCATATCGGGGCGGTGGGCTGGCTTTGGCCGCGCCTGAAAGCTCCTCTCTATGCGACGCCGTTCACCGCCTTCCTGTTGCGCGAGAAGCTTCGCGAGCACGGCCTGCTTGACGAAGCGAAGATCACCGAAATTCCCTTGAACGGATCGTTCCGGCTGGGGCCATTCGAAATGACCCTGCTGACCCTCACCCATTCAATTCCGGAACCGAATGGCGTGGCCATTCGCACGCCGCTTGGAACCGTTCTGCACACCGGCGACTGGAAGATCGATCCCGATCCGTTGACCGGCGAGGCCACCGACGAAGCCGCCATCCGCGACCTGGGCGACCAGGGCCTGCTGGCCATGGTCTGCGATTCGACGAACGTGTTTGTCGATGGCGAGGCGGGCTCGGAAGCCGAGGTGCGCAAGACGCTCAACACCTTGATCGGCAGTCTCAAGGGCAAGGTGGCGGCGGCCTGTTTCGCCTCCAATGTCGCGCGCATGGACACCATCATTCGCGCCGCCGAAGCCAATGGTCGGCGGGTGTGTCTGGTCGGTCGCTCGATGATTCGCATGTCGCAGGCCGCGCGTTCGGTCGGATTACTGGAAGGTGTTGGTCCCTTCATCTCCGACTCCGAAGCGAAGCATTTTCCGGGGGACAAGGTCCTCTATCTCTGCACCGGCAGTCAGGGCGAGCCCCGCGCCGCCCTGGCGCGCATGGCGGATGGCAGCCACCCTCACGTCAAGCTGGGCAAGGGTGATTCCTGTATTTTTTCGTCGCGGATCATCCCCGGCAACGACGTCCCGATTCGCAACCTGCAGAACAAGCTCGCCGATCTGGGCGTGCGGCTCTACACCGAGCGCGATCACCCCGGCATTCACGTCTCCGGCCACCCCTGCCGCGATGAATTGAAGCGCATGTACCAGTGGGCGCGGCCGACCATCGCCGTTCCCACGCATGGCGAGCGACGCCATCTTCTGGAGCACGCCGCCTTTGCCAAAGACCTGCAAATCGCCCAGACCGTCGCGCCCCGCAACGGCGATATGGTCCGTCTCGCCCCGGGTATGGCCGAGATCATCGACGAGGTTCCGGCTGGTCGGCTCTATGTCGATGCCGGCGTCGTCACGCCGGAAAACGGCGATGCGCTGCGCGAGCGGCGCCACGCCGCCTTCAACGGCATGCTGACGGTCAGTCTCGTGCTCGACGGTCGCGGCGCCATCGTCGCGGGTCCATCGGTCCGCGCCCTGGGCCTGCCCGGCGACGACGACTATCCGGTGTCCGAAGCAACGGAAGATCTGGGCGGCGAGGCCAGGGACGCAGTGCGTCGGCTGTCGGCGGATGATCGGGAAAACGACCGTACCGTGGAGGCGGCGGTGTCGCGCACTGTGAAAAAAGCCGCCTTCAGAATCTGGAAGCGCCGGCCGGTGGTGGAGACAACGGTGCTACGGGTATAGGATCGGGCGAAGGCAGTCAGAGGCGAAGCGGCGGTGATCGGAAAACTCAACCATGTGGGCGTCGCGACGCCGTCGATCGAGCAGTCTTGGACGCTTTACCGCGATCTGATGGGGGTCACCGATATTACCCCCCGGCGCGCCCTGCCGGAACAGGGCGTGTGGGTGTCCTTCGTCAATCTGCCCAATGCCCAGATCGAACTGATCGAGCCCTATGGCGAGAATTCACCCATCCATGCCTTCCTCGCGAAAAATCCGCGTGGGGGCCAGCACCATGTCTGTTTCGAGGTCGAGGATATTCTCGCGGCGCGCGACGATATGCGCGCCAAAGGCGCTACCGTGCTGGGGACCGGCGAGCCGCGCATCGGCGCCCATGGCGTGCCGGTGATTTTCCTGCATCCCAAAGATATGGGCGGCGTCCTGGTCGAACTGATGCAGACCCCCGGCGGGCCCCACTGACATGAATATCGAGACCGGCATCGCCATCTATCTGACCATCTGGTGGACGGCCCTGTTTGCTGTTCTGCCGCTGGGGGTTCGCAGTCATGCGGAGATGGGCATACCGGCGCCGGGCGGCGGCGATCCGTCCTCGCCAGTCAATCCCAATCTGAAGAAGAAATTCTTCACCACCACCTGGATTTCGGCGATCCTGTTCACGCTTCTGTGGCTCACCCTGCATTATCACTGGGTCACTCTGCCGAACTTTCCCGGGCCGCACTGAACCTGCTTTAGACCGGGCCTGCACGGCCCCATCCACCTAGGGACCCGCCACCATGCGCCTGTCGCGCTATTTTCTGCCTGTTCTCAAACAGAACCCCGCCGAGGCGCAGATCACCTCGCATCGCCTGATGCTGCGCGCGGGCATGATGCGCCAGGAGGCGGCCGGCATCTATGCCTGGTTGCCGCTGGGTTTGCGGGTGCTGAAAAAAGTCGAGCAGATCGTTCGCGAGGAAATGAACCGGGCCGGGGCGATCGAGATCCTGATGCCCACACTGCAACTCGCCGATCTGTGGCGGGAGAGCGGTCGCTATGAGGCCTATGGCGCGGAGATGCTGCGCATCACCGACCGGCACGATCGCGAGCTCTTATACGGGCCGACCAATGAGGAAATGGTCACCGAGATATTCCGCGCCTATGTGCATTCCTACAAAGAGTTGCCGAAGAATCTCTACCATATCCAGTGGAAGTTCCGCGACGAACAGCGGCCCCGTTTCGGCGTGATGCGCGGGCGAGAATTTTTGATGAAAGACGCCTATTCCTTCGATATCGACGAGGCGGCCGGGCGGGCATCCTACAATCAGATGTTTGTCGCCTATCTGCGCACCTTTGCGCGCATGGGGCTGAAGGCCATTCCGATGAAGGCCGAGACCGGCCCGATCGGCGGCGACCTCAGTCATGAATTCATCGTTCTGGCCCAGACGGGCGAGTCGGCGGTATTTCTTGACCGGCGCATGCTGGACCTGCCGGTCCCCGGCGACGACATTGACTATTCTGCTGATCTGGCCCCGATCATCGACCAATGGACAAGTTTCTACGCCGCCACCGAGGATGTGCACGACGCCGCGCGCTATGAGCGCGAGACAATTGAAGGCGACCGGCTCACCGCGCGGGGCATTGAGGTCGGCCAGGTGTTCTTTTTCGGCGACAAATATTCAAAACCGATGAAGGCCACTGTCAGCTGTCCCGACGGCGTGGATCGCCCGGTGCAGATGGGCAGCTACGGCGTCGGAGTGTCTCGCCTGGTGGGCGCGCTGATCGAAGCCGGCCATGACGAGGCCGGCATCATCTGGCCCGACTCCGTCGCGCCGTTCGGGGTCGGGATCATCAATCTGCGTCCGGGCGAGGCCGCCTGCGACGCCGTGTGCGAAGTCGCCTACGCGGATCTCACCGCCGCGGGCAAGGAGCCGCTGCTCGACGACACCGACGAGCGCCCAGGCGGCAAGTTCGCCAAGATGGATCTGATCGGCCTGCCCTGGCAGTTAATCGTTGGTCCGCGGGGCCTGGCCGACGGCGTGGTTGAACTCAAACGCCGGGCGACGGGTGAGCGACAATCCCTGCCCCTCGATGCCGCCCTAAAGGTCATTCGAAAGTGAACGGGTATCACTTCCTTCCTCCCCAGGATGGGGAGGGACAGACGGCAAAGTCGTCAGGGTGGGGAATGGCGAGGCCTGGGGGATGCTTCCTTAAGAACCCCACCCGGAACTTCGTCTCGACCCTCCCCATAGAGGGGAGTGAGGGGGTTTGGTGAGCGCCGCTCGACCGTTCGGCGCCTGGGAACGGTCCATCGCCCTGCGGTATATCTTGACGAAACGCAGTCACGGCGGCGTCGCCCTGATCTCGATCATATCGTTCGCCGCCATCGCCTTGGCGGTCGCCGCCCTGATCATCACCATGTCGATCATGAACGGCTTTCGCAGCGAGCTTTCGGCCAAGATTCTCGGTTTCAACGGTCACGCCTATGTGGTGGGCGGCGACATGACGCCCGCTGATCGCATCGCCATGGTGCGCCGCATCCGTGTCGTGCCGGGCGTTACCGAGGCGGTGCCCATCGTCGAATCCCAGGCGCTGGTGCAGGGACCGATCGCCGCCGCCGGCGCCGTGGTCCGGGGTATTGATCCCGCCGATCTCCGCGCGACGCCGATCATCGCGCGCAACATAAAACACGGATCGATGGCTGGGTTTGGTCTCGGCGAGGACGGCGGCGAACAGGTGCTGGTGGGCCTGAAACTGGCCGAGACTCTGGGCCTCGGGGTCGGCGATCCGATTTCGATCATCTCGCCGACCGGCGGCGCGACGGCGTTCGGGACCATGCCGCCGCGCAAGACCTATCTGGTGGGCGGCACGTTCCAGGTGGGCATGAGCGAATACGACCAGAGTTTCATCTACATGCCGCTGACCCAGGCCCAGCTGTTCTTCGGGCGCGAGGCGGCGGTCGACTTCATCGAGGTCAAGCTCAACGACCCGGACAAGGCGCCCACCCTTAAGGGGGCTCTGGCGCGGGCGGCCGGGCCGGGTTCGATTGTCAGTGACTGGACCGAGAAGAACCGTGCCTATTTCGGCGCCCTGCAGGTCGAGCGCAACGTCATGCGCCTGATCTTCATGTTCATCGTCGCCCTGGCGGCGCTGAACATTATTTCGGGCCTGGTCATGCTGGTCAAGAACAAGGGCGGTGACATCGCCATCCTGCGGACCATCGGCGCCGGACAGGGGGCCATCCTGCGTATCTTCTTCATGTCGGGCGCCTTGATCGGGCTGGCCGGCACCTTCAGCGGCCTGATCTTCGGCCTGGTCTTCTGCCTCAATATCGAGGCCATCCAGACCTTCATCGAATGGATCACGGGCGTTCAGGTGTTCAATGCCGACGTCTATTTCCTCAGCCACGTACCGGCCCGGATCGATTGGACCGAGGTCATGCTCGTGACGCTGTGGTCGCTGTTCGCCGCCTTCACCTTCACCCTGCTGCCGGCCTGGCGCGCCTCCCGCCTCGATCCAGTGGAGGCCTTGCGCTATGAGTGAGCCGGTGCTGGTCGTTCGAGACCTGTGGCGCGCCTATCGAACGGGGCAGGGGGTCCTGGAGGTGCTCAAGGGCGCCGGGGTTTGCGTGGCGCGTGGCGAGATCGTCGGGTTGGTGGGGCCGTCGGGGTCGGGCAAATCCTCACTGTTGCACGCGGCCGGCTTGCTGGAGCGGCCCACCGCCGGCTCGATCATCATTGATGGACGTGACTGCAGTGCGCTGAATGATGCGGCCCGCACCAAAATTCGCCTTGAAACAATTGGATTTGTTTATCAATTTCACCATTTACTCCCGGAATTCAGCGCGCTGGACAATGTCGCGCTGCCGATCTTGATCGCCGGCGGCGGTCGGCGGGAGGCCAGAGTGAGAGCGCGCGAGCTGCTGACCCGACTGGGCCTTGGCGGGCGCCTTGATCATCAACCGGCGCAGCTATCCGGCGGCGAACAGCAACGCGTCGCCGTCGCGCGCGCCCTGGCCAATCGACCGCGCCTGCTGCTTGCCGACGAGCCCACCGGCAATCTCGATCCCGCGACCTCTGAAGTGGTGTTCGGCGCGCTGCACGACCTGGTGCGCGCGACTGGGGTCGGCGCCCTTATCGCCACCCACAATCTGGAAATGACCAGGCACATGGACCGGGTGCTGGCGTTGAAGGACGGATTGCTGGTCGTGGCGAGTTGACCAACCCCACCTCAAGCCGCCGCGCGGGCTGACGCGCTGATCTCCTCCGCCGCCCGCCCGCTCAGTTCGGCCAGATGGTCGAATGTGCTTTCGAATGTTCCCAGCCCCTGGGTCAGGCTGCGCAGATCGCCGATCAGATCATAGCGCTCGCTCTGCGGCAGATAGGCGTCGATCTCGTCCCAACCGGGCCAGCCAGGGCGTGGGCTGAAGCCCAGAATTTGGCCGCGCCGCGCCGCCAGGGCGGCATTGACATGCGCCAGCGCGCTGGAAGTCGTGAAAACCTTCAGCCGCTCGATTGGCTCCAGCAGACGCGAACCGCAGACTTTTAGGCCGTCCTCCATCGCCAGCCGACCGGCGGTCCGGAACGCGAGTTCCGAAGAATCCACGCTGTGAAAGGCGCCGTCCAACAGGGCAACTTCGAGGTCCACCACCGGAAAGCCCAAGGGTCCTCGGACCAGCCCGTCCCGCACGCCCTGCTCAACGGCGGGGATCCACTGTTTGGGAACGACCCCTCCGGTGATCCGACTGACAAAGGCGAAGCCTTCGCCGCGATCACGCGGCTTGATCGCAAGGGTGACATCCGCGAACTGTCCGTGGCCGCCGGTTTGTTTCTTGTGGCGGCCACGCTGGGTGGCGCCGGCCCGGATCGTCTCGCGATAGGGGGTGGCGGGCCGACTGGCGGCGACTTCGACGCCATGACGACGCTTGAGCCGCTCCAGCGCCAGCCGGACATGCCCCTCGCCCTGACCGGCCAGCAATGTCTGGTGGCTTTCAGTGTCCTGGCTGAGACTAAGGCCTGGATCTTCATCCAACAGGCGCGCCAACGCGCCTGACAGCCGCACATCATCCTTGCGATTGGCCGCGGCGATGGCGAGGGCGTAGAGCGACGGCCGGGGCGGTGAGGCGAGGGTCGGCAGCGGCATCGGTCCCCGGCTCAGAACATCGCCGGCGCGGGCAGCCTCGATCTTGCCGATCGCCACGATATCGCCTACCGCCGCTGTCGACAGTTTTTTCACAGCCGCCCCGTGCACCGCCCACAGCCCACCGACCCGGCCGGAGTCTCCGCCCGGCAAGATCATATCGGCGCCGTCGGCCAAGGGCGCCCCGAACACCCTGGCATAGGCGAGCTTGCCGGCCTGCCCCGCCCAGGCGCTTTTGATCACCGCGGCGGCCGGGCCGTCGATCTTCAGCCGCGCGACCGCGGCGCTCGGCCCCGGCGTCTCGTGGCGCAGGGCTTTCAGCAGACGACGGATGCCAAAACCGTTCAGGGCCGAACCAAAGAACACCGGTATGATCAACCCGGCATTCATCTCCTTGACCAGGTCGCCGAAGACAAGATCGCGATCAGGGTGAAGGTCAGCCAACAGTGTTTCCATTAATTCATCATCGAAATCAGCGAGCTGTTCCAGCATATGAAAGCGGGCATCGGCTTCCGCGACGGCGAGGTCCGGCGTGAGATCCACAGCCCGGGAGGCTTGGCCAGGCCGCCAGACGAAGGCCCGCTCCAAGGCCAGATCGACATAGCCCGTAACCCGCTCGTCCTCGATTATCGGCAATTGCCGCGCCACCAGGGGCGTGGCGCTGACCGGGGCGAGGGCGCCTAACAGATCGTCGAGCGAGCCCCGCGCCTGATCCATCTTGTTGATGAACAAGGCCCGCGGCACGCCCAGGGTCTCCAATTGGCGAATGATCGGCTGCAGCAGTCCCGCCTTGGCCGCCTCGGGTTCGGCGACGATCAGAGCCAGATCGACCGCCGGCAGGGCGGCGTCCGCCTCGGCGGCCAGTTCGAGGGAGCCGGGACAATCGACCACCGCATAGTGGTCGCCCAGAAAGTCGAACCCGGCGAGGTTCAACTCCACCGAATGGCCCCGCGCCTTGGCTTCCGGGCTCTGGTCGCCGACCTTTCGATCCGGTGACCCGGCGGCCAGCAGCATGGCTTCCAGCAAGGCGGTCTTGCCCGCCCCGGTGGGTCCCACCAGCGCCAGCGCGCGCACTCCGCCCGAAGGTTGGTGGGGCATTGCGGCATCCTCCGATCGCATCATCGCCATCGCGATTTTCACGAAGCCTATCAGAGGTTTTAGGCGGGAGGCTACATCTGTTTACAAGCTGCCGGCGCCCGGACGGACGAGCCTTGACATCAATTCGGTATTTCCCTAAATACCGAATATGAACCGGGTCTTCAAGGCATTGAGCGACCCGACCCGCCGCCGCATTCTGCAACTGCTGCGGCGGCGCGAGATGACGGCGGGCGAGATCGCCCTGCGGTTCGAACTCGCCAAACCTACGCTGTCCGGACATTTCGCCATCTTGCGCGACGCGGATCTCGTGGCGTCCGACAAGGTCGGCGCGACCATCACCTATCGGTTGAACCTCTCGGTGCTCGAGGATGCTTTGCTGGGATTCGCCGAAGGCTTCGGGATCGGCGCCAAGGCGCCATCGAAAATGGAGGAAGAGGGGTGAGAAAACGCTTCGCTATTTGGACCACGGGCATCCTGGTCCTGGCCATGACCGCGGCCGGCGCCTGGGCGCTCGGGCGGGTTCCCGGCGGATCGCTGATCGCGGTGCATTTCGGTTTGAGTGGCGAGCCCAATGGCTGGGCGCCCGCCGCCGTCGCATTGTTCCTGATCCCCGCCGTCGCGGCGATCAAATGGGCGGTGTTGGCGGTTGTGCCGAAGATCACGCCGCGCGGCGCAAATCTCGATCGCGCTTTGGCGGCCTATGGTACGATCTGGATCGCGATCACCGTGGTGCTGGCGCTCGCCCAGGGGCTGATCATCGCCACCGCCTTCGGCTACCGCATATCCATGGGCGCCATCATCCCGGCCATGGTCGGCGGTCTGTTCATCGTGATCGGCAATGTGCTGCCAAAGCTGCGTTGGAACTATGTGGTCGGTATCCGCACGCCCTGGACTTTGGCCGACGAGCGCGTGTGGGACAAGACCCACCGCTTCGGCGGCTGGGTCATGGTGCTGGGCGGCGCGATCATGCTGCTGGCCGCCCTGATACCCCCCTACACGCCCAAACCCGGCCTGGTCGCCGGCGTCACCGGCATCGTCATCCTGTTGACGATCGGCAAGTCGTATCTACTTTGGCGCGGACAAGAGGGGACCTTGCCTTAGATTCACCCACTGTAAACAAGCTTGGCTTCCCGCTTTCGCGCCAGGCGATTCACCCATCGCGATCTTGCGTCGATGCCGCCTCAACGTCCGTCATCCAGTCAGTTGATTTGCGGGAATTTGCGGCGTGGGAGTTGCGTTCGCGCTATCGATGATTTTCAGTGCGAAGCCTCTGTCGCGCGCCGCGCCACATAGTGGCACAGCGGTCCGACGATCGTGCTGTCTTCGGGATCAAGATCCTCGAAATCGATGGTTTCGCCAAAACGGATGCGCAAGAATTCCAACAGCGACAACAGGCCGAGCGAGTCGATCAGGCCATCGAACAAAAGGTCGACCTCGTCACCCAATGCTGGCGAACGGCCAGCAAATCCAACGCCCACGTCTGCCAGAAAGTCGGCTATGGCCCCGCGCACGGCGTTCGCTTCGACGGGCATCCTGCGCGATCCTCGCGGGTTCAGGTCAAATCGCATGGCGGCGCCCGACATATTCTGTTCACCGATGGCATCCATGAGTTGTGCCGGCTGGAGTAACGACAGCCAGTTATTTCAGCCGCCGGTACGGCAGACAATCGGCTCGGCGCACAATGTCGCTCAATTTACAATTGTTTACCAAGTTGGCGCGCAGCTCCCAATGGCCGAAAGCCCGCGCACGGTGAGAGCGGGCTTCAACGAGGCGCTGAATTGGACGCCGGAGCCGGCACGCCCAGCACCAGCGCATAGACCACCGATTGGGTGAGGGCGCCAACGCCGAGCGTCTCTTCGACTACATCCTGCGACAGGGCGCAGGTCGGATTGGCGGCCATCCCGTGCTTGGTGGCGACCAGCATCATGTTCTGGGCGATGTGGCCGGCTTCCAGGATGGTGACGCGATAGGCCGCCGCATGGTGATATTTCCACATCGGCCGCTCGAAATTGGCCACCAGGAACACCACGGCCGCCG
>JAYUBD010000520.1:0-3998 GCA_043740995.1 Caulobacteraceae bacterium
GCCGACGGTCACCTTCGACGAACTGGTGCGCGAGATGGTTGCGGCCGATCTCCGCGCGGCCGAGCGCGACGAACTGGTCAAGCGCGGCGGCTACGATG
The DNA here is from genome assembly GCA_043740995.1 of Caulobacteraceae bacterium. Lineage (GTDB taxonomy): Bacteria > Pseudomonadota > Alphaproteobacteria > Caulobacterales > Caulobacteraceae > Acaudatibacter. The sequence continues at coordinate 99 of JAYUBD010000520.1, forward strand.
CTCCTGATTATCATGAGTAGCGGCGGGTGAAATTGGGTTGGAATATAGCGGCCGGGTTTGCGAACACGGCATGGTCGTCGAGAAATCAAGACTCGCAATGCCCAATAATCAGGCTGGCGGTGATTTGCCCAATCTCCGCCCATCAAGCGTTCAGGCTGTCCCAGCGCATCAGCACTTCAAGGGTGTTCGGGAACATCGCGCCGACCAGTCCGCGTCGATAGGTCGACGACGTCGTTGACGATATGGCGTAACCCGTCTCCGCGGCGAGGGACCGCCATTCGGCGAGGCTCAAATAATTGGCCCGGATCATGCCGCTGAAGGGCGCGTTGCCGATCGCGTCGAGCGCGGTCAGGCGAAAGTGATCCAGCCGGCTTTGCGCGAGATGGTCTTTTACGAACACCGCGCCCGTCGGCGCCACCCGGCGACATTCCTTCAATAGAGCGGCCCTGTCCTGCGGCCGCACATGATGGATGACGTTGTTGAATACGACACAGTCAAATTCACCGTCGGCGAACGGCAACCGCCGCCCGTCGAAGGTGGCGTGTTCGATCGTCAGGGTGGGCAGGAAACGATTCTCGACGTCCACCGAAACGACGCGGTCGACCGGAAACAGGTCGCTGATCGTCTGGGCGATGACGCCGGTGCCGCCGCCGACGTCGAGCACGCGACGATCGCCTTCGCCCCAGCACAACCGGAGCGCCTCCAGCATGGTCGCCTGATAGACCGGCCGGCGCCAGCGATAGAGCCCAAGATGCGCGCGCAGAATGGCCGAAACAGTCTGCAAATCAACACCGTCGGTCATGAGTCATCCGTCTCGACATTGGGAAGCGCGCGCGACTTGGCGAAAATGGCCCATCGACTCGCAAAATAGTTCCACCCCATCAAGATCACTGTCGCCAACGGCGAGGCGATCGGGACGGACAGTCCCGCGACATTGACCAGCAAGAACATCGCCAATATCGACAGGGGATAGTTCATGACCATCGCCGCCGCATAGCGCAAAAACGACGGAACGGTCATGGTCTGGGAAAACGTAAAATAAGTGTGTGAAAAAAAACCGATCAGCACAACAACAACATAAGATATTAGTGTCGATATGACATAGTGAACGCCAAAGAAACTACTTCCAATTACAATCATATTGTGAACAACGGCGCAAGAGGCGCCAACGATTACATATCGAACCGGCCTCTTGTTGATCATGACGCGCCGGGGGTTGGTTTGGCGATAACCACATAGACGCACGCATTGTCACGTTTTATCGCCGCAGGGGTGACGGCGTCCTCGATCAGGGCGCGCACGTTCATCACAACGGCCATCAGCGAGGTGACCGCCCCGCCGACAATCGGAATTTTCTTCAACACATAACACCAGCAGGTCAGCCGCAGGACCGTCGTCCAGGCCAACGGGCCGACAACGGCGACACAATCGGTGACGGTAAAGCCACAGCTTTCGATTTCGTGGGTCAGGCCTTCGCGGGTCCAACGCCGGTGATCTTCCGGGTGCGGATGATAGAGCCAGGTTCCGTGCGTCGACAGGATCATCCGGCCGTCGGCTCTGAGAACCCGCCGCGCCTCGGCGAAGTAGGGCGCCAGGTCACGCACATGCTCAAGGACCTGGAACGAGAGCAGCATGTCGGCCGACGCGTCGGCGGCGTCCATCCTGCCGTCGGCGTTGATGGCGATATCCGGAGCGCCATCAAGATCGGCGCCAAGGTAGCGGCAGCCCGCCGCGGTGAAGATCGGCCGATACGGCATGGTCCCGCAGCCAAAATCGATGGCCACCTTGCCGGGCGCCGACACCTCCGCCGACGCCTCGGCGATGGCGCGGGCGAGATCCCGCATCACCAGCCAGTCGGCGTCGATCAGCCTCGGCCTCAGCCGCCGCGCCGGGTCGGCGGTGAACGCGCCAGTCGTTTTACGTTCGCCATTCATCGAGATTGGATCTTCAGATTTCGCAGAGCTTCGGCGTATTTCCGCGCGGTCGCGGGCCACGCGTAGCGTTCGAGGGCGAACGACGATCGCGCTCGCACGCCTTCGCCGTCGTTGCAAGCCACGGCTTGGTCCACGGCCGACGTCAGGGCCTCAATGACCGCGTTCGTATCTTCGGCGGCGACGTCAACGCCCAGTAGGTGCGGCGCGGCGGCTTCGTCGGCGAGGGTGGATTCCCGGCCGCACACCACCGGCAGGCCGCAGGCCAGAGCCTCCTGGATCACCAGGGGAAAGCCCTCGCCCTGACTGGGCAGGACCAGGACGTCGCCGGCGCGGTACAGGTCGGCCAGATCATGGCCGCTCACGTCGCGGACGATCCGGACGTTGGCGAGCCCCCACGCTGCCGGGTCCAGCACGCCCCAACCGGCGAAGACCCACAGGACATCCGGACGCGACGCCGCCGCCTGGCGCAGCAGGTGAAGGCCTTTCTTTTCGACGAACCGCCCGACGAACAACGCCACGGGCGTGTCCGGCGGCAAGTCGAAGCGCCGGCGCGCGGCGGCCTTCTCACCTTCGCGCGGCGGCTGGAACACCGCCGTATCGACGCCGTTGAAGATGAGCAGGGCCGGGCGTTTGAACCGCACCTTGTGAAAGAAGGCGCGCACCACTTCGCTGATGAACACCACCTGCTCTGCGCGCCCGAGCAAGGGCCCGGCTATCCACCGATTGGCGATTGCCATCAGGCCGCGCAGGACCGGATTGTGGAACGGCACATCGCCGACGTGCTGCACGACAAGAAGCGGTTTGCGAAACCACCGGGTGGCCAGAAACGTCGCGACGCTGACCGGATAGACACTGTCGTGCAGGATCACCGCATCGGCGGCGCCGACGGCGCGAAACAGCCGCCAGGCGCCAATCGGGCCGAACACGGGCAAGGGCGCGCCCAGCCGCCGTTCGGCGATGTTCCACATGGGGAGGCCAATGGATGTGAGAGGCAGATCCGGATCGACGGCCGGCGGCGCGGTCGTGCTCGCGGCGAGCCAGGTGACGTCGAAGCCCTGGCCGGCCAACTGCCGCGCTAGCTGACCGGCGACGATCTCCACCCCGCCGCGATGGCTATCGAAGAAGTTGGACACCATTAAGAGTCTAGGGCGGTCGGTCATGCGCTAGAGGGTTGAATCGCCCACCTCGGGGCGTAGACCGGCTCGACGGGAGCGGGGCAAGGTGGAGTTTTTGGGGTGGTTGCGCACCGCCAATCCATCTTGCATAGGACGGCCCGCGTCCAGGGGAATATTGTGAGGCGCCGGAAAGGAAGTCTCGTTTTGGATGACGGCCAGATCAGCAAGGACGCCAAGACCGCGACGGTCGATGTCTCGTTCGTTTTGCCGTGCCTCAATGAGGCGCAATGCCTGGAGCCGTGCATCGCCGCGATCGGCGAGGCCCTGGCCGATCTCGAGACGAATCAGGGCCTGACGGGCGAGGTCATTGTCGCCGACAACGGCAGCACCGATGGCAGTCAGGCCCTGGCCGCGCGGCTCGGCGCGCGCGTCGTGGCCATAGAGGAAAAGGGCTATGGCGCGGCCCTGCGCGGGGGCTTTTCGGCGGCGCGCGGGCGGTATCTGGTGATGGGCGACGCCGACGGCTCGTACAACTTCCGCGAGGCGCCGGCCATGGTCCGCGCGCTGAGCGAAGGCGCCGATCTGTGCATGGGCTCGCGTTTCAAGGGCGGCATCAAGCCGGGCGCCATGCCGTGGAAAAACCGCTACATCGGCAATCCCGTGCTCACGGGCATTCTCAACCTGTTGTTCAAGACCGGGGTCAGCGACGCCCACTGCGGCCTGCGCGCCCTGACCCGCGCGTGTTTCGAGCGACTCAATCTGGCCGGATCGGGCATGGAGTTCGCCAGCGAGATGGTCATCAAGGCGGCGCTGCGCGGCGAGGTCATCACCGAGCGGCCGGCGACGCTGTC
>JAYUBD010000521.1:0-3996 GCA_043740995.1 Caulobacteraceae bacterium
GCGTGGGGACATCGCACCGTCACCCGCCCGCGCGATGAGCGCCCCGATCTCGTCCAGGCGCTTCTCAACGCATTCTTGGGTCACCATCCGCCCGTTCATGTAGGACAGGTTCTGCCGAATTTCGTTGTACACCGCCTCGCGGGCCTCAGTGGCGGCGCGGCGCTCGTGCATGGTTTGGACCGTCTGTTCAGCGGCCAGAGCGATCAGCACGCCGACGACAATGGTCCCGATCTCGCTCAGGAACTCGCGCAAGCTGTGCGCCGCCTTCGGCTTGTGGATGTCCATGCCGCTCCCTGCGGATCAACTAAAGTGGAGCTTGGGTAACACGAATGGCTGGGGAGTCCGCGTTGGGTCGATCTCGCCCGTTAGCGCCCGCGCAAGAACCGGACATTGGGCTGCCGCCCGGAAAGCGGCCGCTCCCAACTTCAGGGTTGGGTGGTTAGCGGACCTGTCAGCCGCACGCCGTTTACAGAGATCGGCTACGCCACCTAGGTTCAGCGCATGTTTCGCCTCATGTCGCTACTCGCCGCCGCTGCGGCCGTACCATCTCTCGCGCTCGCGGCGCCGCCGATGGTCAGTGAGGTAGTGGTCGTCTCGCCTACGCCACTGGCCGGGGGCGGCGTAGATCGCGACAAGTTGCCAGGCGTAGTCGAGAGCCTGAGCGCGGAGGCCTTCCAGCGCACCAATTCCCTTTCAGTCACCGATGCCCTGGAACAACGTCTGCCGGGGGCCAGCCTCTCAGATACCCAGGGCAACACCTTCACCCGCGACTTCAACTTCCGCGGATTCAAGGCGTCGCCGCTCCAGGGTTCGCCGCAGGGCTTCGCCGTCTACATGGGGGGCGTGCGCCTGAACGAGGCGTTCGGTGACACGGTCAATTGGGACCTTGTGCCCGAGATCGCCATCTCTGGCGCTGACCTCTTCACCTCCAATCCCGCTTTCGGGCTGAACGCCATTGGCGGGGCGATTACGCTACGGATGAAGACGGGCTTTCTCGCACAGCGCGGCTCGGCTGAGGTGCAGGGCGGCTCCTTCGGGAGGCTCTATGGCTCGGCAGAGGACAGCTACCGATCCGGCCCGATCGCGTTGTACTTGGCCGCCGATGGCGGCCACGAGACTGGCTGGCGCGGCCACTCACCCTCAGACGTGGCTCGCGCGTACGGCGACTTGGGCTGGCGCTCAGGCCCGGCCGAACTGCATCTCGTGATGGCGGGAGCCAGCAACAGTTTCGGCGTGGTCGGGCCGACACCGGTCGATCTACTGGCGCAGGATCGTCGGGCGGTCTTCACTTTCCCTCAGGCGACCCGCAACACCACCGGGCTGGTCGCGCTGAACGGCAGGTACGAGCTCGGCGGGGGCTGGTCGTTGCAGGGCGCCGCCTATGCGCGTCGCTTCCTGCAGCACCACGTGGATGGCAACGGGGCCGACCTCGAGGGATGCTCGCGCCAGCCCGCCAATCCCCTCTTCAATACCTTGTGTATCCAGGACGACGCATTTCCCTCGGCCATCCGCCCTCCGGCCGCGAGCTTTCAAGTACAGACCCTTGCGGGAATACCCATCGGCTGCCCCGCCCGGGTGGCAGGCCAGACCAAGCCCTGCAACGGCATCCCCTATGGCAGCATCGACCGCACCCGAACCGCGGCCGACACCCTCGGCGCTTCCCTACAAGCGAGCCGCTCCGGGACGCTGTTGGGCCGCGGAAACGCCTTCTCCGTCGGTGCGAGCCTCGACGATAGCCGCGTCCGGTTCTCCTCCGCCAGCACGCTGGGGCTGATCCGTCCGGACCTGCGCGTGGAGCCCTCTGGCGTCACCGGCGCGGGCCAGGTGATCCGCACGGCCGGGGCCATCGCATACAGCCCCGTCGAGGCGCGCACCCGCACCACGTACCTGGGCCTCTACGCCACCGACACGCTAGACGTGACCGACCGGCTCTCCCTGACGCTCAGCGGCCGATTCAACCGCGCTCTCGTCAGCTTGGCCGACCTAACGGGCGACAGCCCCAGCCTCAATGGGCGCCACGTCTTCAACCGTTTCAACCCGGCCGCGGGACTTGCCTACAAGATCGCGGCGGGCGTCACCGGGTATCTGAGCTACGCAGAGGCGAACCGCGCACCCACCGCTCTGGAACTCGGTTGCAGCGATCCCCTGCGGCCCTGCCTGCTGGAGAACGCCCTGGTGGCTGATCCGGTGTTGAAGCAGGTTACCGCGGCCACCTGGGAGGCCGGCCTTCGCGGCTCGTCCACCGTCGGCGACGGCCGGATGCATTGGCGTATTGGCGCGTTCCAAACCGACAACCACGACGACATCCTGCCGCTCGCCAGCGTGATCCAGGGGCGGGGCTTCTACACTAACGTTCCCGCCACCCGCCGTAAGGGCTTGGAGGCCAGTCTTGAGTACGCCACGCCGCGCTTAATGGCTTACGCCGGCCTGAGCCACGTTGAGGCGACCTACCGCTTCGCCGGGGAACTGCCGGCCGGCTCAAGCCCGTTCGCGGATGATAGCGGCAAAATTCATGTTCAGACGGGCGACCGCATTGGTGGCATCCCGGCGGATCGCTTCAAGGCGGGCGGCGATTTCGCGGTGACCAGCCAGGTGACCTTGAGCTTCGACGCGCTGGCTATCGGACGTCAGTTCCTGGTCGGCGACGAGGCCAACCAGGACAGACCCCTGCCCGGCTACTGGACCGTGGGCGCGAACGTCAGCTGGCGAGCGAACGAGGGCGTCGAGGTCTTTGCGCGCATCGAAAACCTGCTGGACAGCCACCGCGCTAGTTATGGGACCTATTTCCAAACCGATGCCCTCCAGAACCTTGGTGCATCGCCGCTGCCGGCCGATCCAAACCCGCGCTCGGTGACACCGATGACGCCTCGCGCAATCCAGATCGGGCTTCGCGCGCACTTTTGAGGTGCGCGGCTCGCCTGAATGCCCGCAATGGGTCGAGGCTGTCATTGTCTCCGCGCCGGGAACGCGACGTTCAGGCACGCGGCCGAGAAGCGGACGCCCGCAACGCCGGTTCGGGGTGGAGAGCCGCCAAGGGAACCCGGAACTTGCCGCTATCCGGGCCCTTAGGCGCGCCGACGGGCGAGGTGAAGGCTGGCAAGCAGGGCTCCGGCGCCTGCAGGGCCCACTGCCGACACGTCGCGCAGGTTGAAATCGCCGACCATGGTTAGCAGAAGCCAGGTGATCGCCAAGTTCGCGAACGCCCAGACCACGTTGATGCGCGGAGACGATAACCCTCTTCCCGGCGGAGTCGCGAAAGGGGTGCGAAACGACTGCCCCATCACGCCCGCGACGAGGTGTGGGACGGCGTTGGCGAAGATTGCGCCCCCTACCAGCCAGGCAAGGCGGTGCAGCCAGATCATGCGCCTCGCCCCCCTTCGACCGTGTGCATCTCCATGGCCGCCCGCAAACTATCCGCCCTCGACCGTAACCGGACTTTCCGAAGGCCCGCAAGGGGTCGATCATTGCCCTTTGGTCCCCTCCCGACAGCGGACGCTGCGGCAAAATCCTTCAAAGGACGGCGTGCGGGCCGAAGCACCGAACCGCTCAGGCTTGCCCGTTGGTCCTGATTGTTCGAACGGTAGCGGGCCGCCTGGCCAGGGGTCCGGTCTACTCGGCGGCGTCGCTGGTGTCCGCGGCCTTGGCGGCCTTGCCCACCGCGCCGCTGGGCTGTTTGTCGGTCGAAAGGGTGATCGGTCCGAAGTAGCCGAAGTCGTCGCGGCAGGTGGCGATGGCCAGGCCGACGTCGCGATAAATCTTGGGGTCGGCGGACTTGTAGATGTTGAGCCGGTATTCACCGGAACGGCTAGCCAGGCGCGCCCACACCGTCCAGCCGCCATCCTCGGCCTCGATCAGCCGAACCTCTTTCAGCGACCCGCCGCGCTTGAGATAGTTGGTGAGGTTGCGCACCCGAATGGCGGCGTCGGTGTGGGAGCCCATGATCCACGCCTCGTCGCTGGATGCATGCGGATCGCCGGTTGCGGGCTCGCTGGCCAA
>JAYUBD010000522.1:0-3991 GCA_043740995.1 Caulobacteraceae bacterium
GCCCGGGTGAGGATCGGGCGCACGGCGATCCCGGCCTTGCGGACGAGGCGGGTCAGCTCAAGGCTCTTGTAGGCCGCGATCCCGCCGCCGACGATGAGCAGAATCCGCTTTTCGTCCCAGGTTCTTAGCAAGGCTCTTGCCCCTCGTGCGCCGGGCGCCAGCCATAGGCCAGATGCGGCCTGCGAACAATTCCGGCAAATTTGACTCGACATGGATTATCCCCCTCACCCACCTGTGCTGCATTTTTCTTTCGAGGCGGACTCCGTTCGGGTGATTCGTCAAGTCTCTCCGGTTTGTGAACCACAGCTAATCTTGCCGCTTTTTTCTGGGAACCAGACGCAAATTCGTTGAATGGCGTGACGCGGCTCTGTATTTGGGTTGCATGGCCCTGCTCGACTATCTTGGCTCCCGCCGTGAGGAGATTGAGGGACAGATAAAGTCCCTGAAGGCGGAGCTATCCGAAATCCGGATTGCAGAGACCGCTCTTACTGGCGGTAAGCCCGGTAAGAAGCCCGCCAACAGCAAGCGCCAGCGCTCAGTTGTTCGCGAGGGCTCCATCAAGGATTGGGTTTTGAAGGCCCTAATGAACACGCCAGAGGGCTATGAAACCGACAACGTCATCATCGCTGTCAATTTGATTGGCGGCCCCGACGTGCCACGGAACTCGATGACACCACAGCTGTCGCGATTGAAGGCGATGGGCCTGATCGAACAAGAGGGCCGGTTCTGGCGGCTTATCGGCCAGCAGCCCCAAAACGACGAAACGCCGGGTGTGCAACCACCCGACGTTCCGGCTGGCGAGGACTTTTCAGACCTTGCCTAGGACCACCAACCCCAGCCCTCGCAGGCGCAGAAGTCAGGAGTATCCCATGTGGCAAACCGTCTTGTTAGGCGGTGCCGTGCGGGGGGCCTAGCGGCTCCCCTCACGGCCTCTTTCTACCGGAATCCGTACATTCCGTCACGCTCAATGTGGAAGAGACCTACCCCATGTCCGAGGCCGATCCGCCCCCGCCGCCCGCGCCCAAGACTCTTTACCTGGGCTTCTGCGGGGTCATCGACGCCGCTGGAGTCGGGAAGATTGCCGGTGCGTTCAACCAAGCCGTCAATGACGACTACGAGGCGGTACACCTGACGTTCTCGTCGCCCGGCGGCGTCGCCGCGGACGGGGTGTTCCTCTATCACCACATCCGAAGTTTGCCGGTGCAGACGATCATCCACAACACAGGGATGGTCGCGTCAGCCGCAACCACGATCTTTGCCGCCGCCGATGTGCGGCGAGCGTGCGAGCATTCGATTTTCATGATCCATCCGGTGCAGGCGCAGGCGAATGGCGCCCACGCATCTCTGCAATCCACATTGGATATGGCCCTCGCAGAAGAGGCGAGGATCGATCAGATTCTAACCGAGCGAACCACCATTCCGCAGGAAATTTTGGACCAGCGGCGCAGCGTCGATATCTTTTTCGCCGCTGATAAGGCGCTTGAATACGGATTGGTACACGACATCGGAGCGTTCGTGCTTCCGGCCGGCAATAAGATCTTCCACCTCTGAGGCGGGAGCATCATGGCCGGGGGCGACGACAATACGCTGCGGCGAAACGCTTAGCGTTGTCCTGCTCATATCACCCTCCAAGGTGCTGCATTGGGTTACTTATAACCGGAACCTTGTCAATTCGTTGCCCTCCACGGGCGATACGAATTGGGCTATATGGGGCCTATGAGGCTCACATTAAGCCGCGCCATCGCGGAAAATCGGATCGAGGATTTCGTCAAACAGGCGGAGCGCGATGGTGTTGACGCCACCACGCAGGCCGATTTTGACGACGCTGTGCGGCGAGTGGTCAAACAGCCCCGATCAGCAGATCGAACATCGCGTTCCCCATCTGACGATGGTTCGACCGGAACGTGAACTCGTCCAGATAGACCTGCATCCGCTTGGCGGAGACGTGAATGTGGGTCGACTTCACCGACCTTTTGAACAGCGACCAGAAGCTTTCGACGTGCTGGACGTGGTGGTTGACGCCCGTCTCAGGATCGACCTTCGCCCACTCGTCCTTGGAATGATTGACGGAGCCGTGTTGGTAGTCCGCGCCAGTGAGTAACTTGTAGGCGGGCCATTCGTCGGTGGAGACAACGGTCTTGGGCTGAATGTTCTCCAGAACGACGCGGCGCAGGGTCTTGGTGGTAGTGTCCGGAATGATCTCCGTCCGCATGACGCCGCCCCGCTCTTTCAGGCCCATGACGATGGTCTTGTTGGCATAGATGTTCGGGCGCTTGGCTTTACCGCCGACGAAAGTCTCGTCCAGTTCGACGTGACCCTGGAGGGCCTTGAACTCGTCCACGCTACCGATGAGCTTCCTGATCTGCATACCGATCCGGTAGGCCGTCTTGTAGGTCACGCCGAGCTGGCGTTGCAGTTCCTTGCCGCTCACGCCGTGGCGCGTCACCACGAACAGGTAGATGGCGTAAAACCACGAGACGAGCGGCGTCCGGGTGTCGTGGAAGATCGTGTTCGCGGTCGGCGCGATCTGAAAGCGGCAATGCGGGCAGGCGTAAACGCGGCGCTCGCGCAGCTTGTAGAACTCGCCCTCAGCGCCGCACTCCGGACAATCCATCTTCGTCCCGCCAAAGCGCACGTTCATCAGATGCACCAGGCACGCCTCTTCATTCGGAAACCGCGCGAAGAACTCGCGGACCGGGAAGGGCTGGCAAACGGAAGGGCTCTTGCTCATGACCCCGAATATATTTTATCAGGTAAGGTGGGTCAAGGGGATAATCCATGACTCGACAAGTCCGGTTTTGTGTTCTTTCTTTGTTCCAACCTCTGCTGTGGTTAGGAGAAAACGTGATGGCTGGGTTGAAGACGGCGCGCCCTTTGGCGCTGGGTATTGTGGCGCTGACGCTGTTGAGCGCCTGCGACAACGGCCCGTCCGCGGTGAGCAAACAGGCTGGGAATTCACAGGCGGCGGGCACGCAGATGGCGACGGCCAACGGGCCGGAGCGATCGTTCGACCGCCGCGAGAGTTCGCGGAATTTCGGTGACGGATCGCAGGTCGATCACCGCAAGGACGTGGTGGCCACGGCCGAGGACGGCAAACCCGTGTGGGCGCCCAGCCGGAACAGTTCGGCCGACGACGGCGCCCAGCGCGCCTTCGAGCGCAACGGCCAGGTGTTCGAGGCCAGGTCTGTCGACCAGTTCGTCAGGAAGGCCCACGCCTTTGTCGGCCATCCGCCCAAAGGCACGCTGACGATCACCCGCAAGAACGGCGATACCCTGTTCTACGACCCGAAGGCCAACGTCTTCGCCGTGGCCAACAAGGACGGCGCGCCGCGCACCATGTTCAAGCCGGACGACGGCATGGCCTATTGGGAAAAGCAGAAGGACCGCGAGGCCAAAAGCCAGACGGCGCGCGGCGGGCGGCGCCGGTCCTCCGACGACCAGGCCTGAGCGTTTGGCCGATCCCCGGCACATCGTCCGCACCGGCCAGACGGACTGGCCGAAGGCCTGGCGCGGGCGTCACCCGTTCAATGCGGCCTCGGAGATGCGGATGGTCAGGCTGGGCGACCCGGCGGGCATGACCCAGCTGGGGGTCCACCTGATCCGCATTCCGCCCGGCAAGGAGAGCTTCATCCCCCACGCCCATTCGGTGTCGGAGGAGTTCGTGTTCATCCTCGAGGGCGCTGGCGAGATGGTGCTGGACGGCGTCGGCCATGCGGTCGGGCCGGGCGACTTCGTGGGGTTCCCCATCGACGGGGTGGTGCATTCCCTGAAGTCCAAGGGGCCCGACGACCTCCTCTACCTGACCGCCGGGCGGCGCGATCCTCTGGAAGTGGCCGACATGCCGACGATTGGTAAGACCACGGTCTTTCGCAACGGCGCCATGGAGCTGTTCGGCGATGACGGCGCCGAACGGCTGACCGGCGCCGAGTGGATGGCGCGCACCAAGATCGAGGACTGAGGGTTCAGCGCCTTCGGCAGTCGAGTCACCCTA
>JAYUBD010000523.1:0-3981 GCA_043740995.1 Caulobacteraceae bacterium
GTCAGCCGGGCGGGGGCCGTGTCGCGCAAGGGCGCCAAAGCCGTGCCGATCCCGTTGAGCGCGACGAGTCGGCGCTCCGCATAGAAGAGGTCGATCCAGGCCAGGGCGGTATCCAGGCGCACCTCGCGGGCCTGCGACGACTCGCCAGCTTCCGCCGCATGGATGTCGGCGACGGCGCGTTCGCGCGCCGACCGCCGCTTGGCGAGATTGGGTACGTCCTGCATCACCCCCAGGCGCGCGTCGCTGAAATCGTCCCTTTCCGGATGGCCCGCATTCGGTCCGGAGACGGGAAATCCCTCAAGGCCGAACGCCAGCTTCGGGTCAGGCAGGCGCCCAGCGGCCATGGCGGACGACCGGGCGGCGCGCACATCGGCGGCCCGCGCCCGCAGGATCGGCGCCGACTGGTCGGCGAGGTTTAGCGCCGCTTCGAACGAAATCGGGGCCGCCCCCACGGCGGCGGGCATCAAGAGCAAGGTGAGCAACCAGGCAGAGCGCATGTAGAGCTCCCATCGGACAGCGCTGTCCGTCAATGGATGAGGTGAGGCGCGGCGCTGCGGCGCCGCGCGAGATGCGGTGAGCAGAAGCGCGCAGGCGCGGCGGGTTGCGGCGCGGGCTAGAGCAGCCCGGGCGCGAGCGCCGGCAGGCTCACATCGTCGGTTTAGGAGGTCGCATCAGCCCTGTGGGCTCGAACGGTGCAGCGGAAACCAGCCGGGCCGGGGGCACGGGCGCGCGCGTAACGACCCGTAGGACGTTCGACATCGAACAGGGCGGGGCGACCATGGCGGCGCATGACATCGCGCAGGCCTGGGCGCAATGCATGTTGCTCGTCCTTTGCGACCCGGATGGGTCACAGCAGGGATCAATCGCGGTTGTCGCGGGGGCAGTCTGCGCAGCGTTCGTCGGCATGGCCATGCCCGCCATGGCGACCGTGACGCCCTGGCCGCAGTCGCCCCGCGCAACCGCAGCGGTCACCGGGCTGAGGAGCAAGACCAGAGTGGTCATGAGAGCGAGAACGGAACGCATCATTCTTAAGGTTATAGCCTCGCGCGCGATAAATCTACCCACTGCGCGTTCGGAATCGAGGTGAGCATCGACCGCGCCGCCCGCCCTCGTCCACTTCGTTGACAGGCCACGCTCACGGTTTAGAACACGCCCACATCACGAAGAGGGATAGTTGAGTCCGATGGCTGAAGCCGCGCCGGGCGCCAGAGCGCGCCCGCTCTCGCCACATCTGCAAGTGTGGCGCTGGCACGTCACGCTGGCCGCCTCGATCCTGCATCGGGCCGCGGGCGTCGGACTCTATGCGGGCCTGTTGATTCTGGCCGGTTGGGCTCTGGCCCTGGCGTCCGGACCCGCGACCTATCTGGCCTATGGCGACTGTCTGGGATCGATCCCGGGCCGCCTGATCCTGTTCGGCGTGACGGTGTGCCTGTTCTTCCACATGGCCAACGGCGTGCGCCACCTGGCCTGGGATTCCGGGAGGGGTTTTAAGCCGTCCATGGCGAACCTCACCGCTTGGGCTTCGTTCGGGTTCGCGGCGGTCGCGGCAGTGGGGTTTTGGCTTGTTCTGGCCATGAACGGGGCTTCGGTATGACCGGCTATCGCACGGCGCTGGGCGTGGCCCGGGGTGCGGGATCGGCGAAGCACGGCGTCGGACATTTTATCGGCCAACGGGTTTCGGCCGTCGCCCTGCTGTTTCTGGGGCTTTGGGGCGTGTGGTCGGCCTGGAGGCTGGCCGGCGGCGGATTTGACGGCGCGCGGGCGTGGCTGGCTTCGCCCGTGAACGCCGCCCTGCTCATCCTTCTGCCCGTTGTCGGGCTCTACCACGCGCAACTCGGCATGCGGGTGATCATCGAGGACTATATCGGGCGGCCGGCGACCCGGATCACCCTTCTGATCCTGAACGCGTTCGTCGCCCTCGGCGCGGCGACGCTGACAGTAGTGTGCCTATTGAAAGTCGCCCTCGGCGGCGGAGGGAGCTGAGCATGGCGGCCTACAAGGTGGTCGATCACCAGTTCGACGTTGTGGTCGTCGGGGCCGGCGGTTCCGGTCTGCGGGCGGCGCTCGGCTGCGCCGCCGCCGGCCTGAAGACCGCCTGCATCTCCAAGGTTTTTCCCACGCGCTCGCACACCGTGGCGGCGCAGGGCGGCATCTCCGCCAGCCTCGGCAATATGGGCGAGGACGACTGGCGCTGGCACATGTTCGACACCGTCAAGGGGTCGGACTGGCTGGGCGACCAGGACGCGATTGAATATCTGGTCCGCAACGCCCCCGCCGCCGTCTATGAGCTTGAGCACTGGGGTGTGCCGTTTTCGCGGACGCCGGAAGGCAAGATTTATCAGCGGGCGTTCGGCGGCATGACCCGCAATTTCGGCGAGGCGCCGATCCAGCGCACCTGCGCCGCCGCCGACCGCACCGGCCATGCCATGCTGCACACCATGTACGGCCAGGCGTTGTCCAAGCAGGTTGAGTTCTTCATTGAATATTTCGCCCTCGATCTGATGATGGACGAAGGGACGTGCCGGGGCGTCACGGCCTGGAAACTGGACGACGGAACCATGCACCGGTTCTCGGCCCAGACCGTCGTGCTCGCCACCGGCGGCTATGGCCGGGCCTATTTCTCGTGCACCTCGGCGCATACCTGCACAGGCGATGGCGGCGGCATGGCGCTGCGCGCCGGGCTACCGCTGCAGGACATGGAATTCGTGCAGTTTCACCCTACCGGCATTTACGGCGCCGGCTGCCTGATCACCGAGGGCGCGCGCGGCGAAGGCGGCTATCTGACCAATTCCGAGGGCGAGCGGTTCATGGAGCGCTATGCGCCAAGCGTGAAGGATCTCGCCCCTCGCGATATGGTCAGCCGGGCGATGACCATCGAGATCCGCGAAGGCCGCGGCGTTGGCCCGAAGAAGGATCACATCTTCCTGCACCTCGACCACCTCGATCCCAAGGTGCTGCACGAACGCCTGCCCGGCATTTCGGAGACCGCCAAGGTGTTCGCGGGCGTCGACGTCACCAAGGCGCCGATCCCGGTGCTGCCCACCGTGCACTACAATATGGGGGGCATCCCCACCAACTTCCACGGCGAGGTGGTGACCCGCAAGGGCGAGAATCCTGACGCCGTCGTGCCCGGCCTGATGGCGGTGGGCGAGGCGGCCTGCGTTTCGGTGCATGGCGCCAATCGGCTGGGCTCCAATTCGCTGATCGATCTGGTGGTGTTCGGCCGCGCCGTCGGCCTGCATTGCGGCGAGACGCTGAAAGCCGGGGCCACGCAGCGCGAACTCCGGGCCGAATGGTCCGATCCGCATTTCGCGCGGTTCGACAAGCTGCGCTACGCCTCGGGATCACGCTCGACCGCCTCACTGCGGCTGGAAATGCAGATGGCCTCGCAGGAAGACGCCGCCGTGTTCCGCACCGGCGAGAGCTTGGCCTCGGGCGCTAAACGTCTGGCCGAGGTGCACGCCAGGCGCGCGGATATCCGCGTCACCGACCGCGGTCTGATCTGGAACACGGATCTGGTGGAGACCCTGGAATTCGAGAACCTGATCGGCCAGGCCATCGTCACCGTAGCCGGCGCCGTCAACCGCACCGAAAGCCGCGGCGCCCATGCCCGCGAAGACTTTTCCAGCCGCGATGACGAAAACTGGATGAAGCACACCCTGTCATGGTTCGACGACGCCACCGGCCAGGTCACCCTCGATTACCGGCCCGTGCACAGCTATACCATGACCAACGACATCGCCTATATCCCGCCGAAGGCGCGTGTCTACTGATGCGCTTGCCACCCCCTCGCTCCCTTTCATGGGCAGGGTCGAAATAAAGTCCGGGGTGGGGCTCTTCACCGCCCATCACGGATCTCGTTGACGCCCAAACCCCACCCTGACGGCGCCGCCGTCTGTCCCTCCCCATAACAGGGAGGGAGGCAGAAAGACCCTTCCATGGTTGAGCTGTTGCTTCCCAAGAATTCGAAGATCGGCAAGG
>JAYUBD010000524.1:0-3976 GCA_043740995.1 Caulobacteraceae bacterium
CGTCCTGTTCGATCAGGCGCTTCAGCGTTCCATTTTCCAGGATTTCACGGTGAAGATAGTCCAGCCAGATGGATTGGCCGGCCTGCGTGAGCTGGAGCAGGGGATTGGTCATGCCAACTCGAAACGGCTGACACCTTGGCTGGTTCCGCCGCGAATGGCGGGCGAACGGCCGGGGTTTGAAAATCACCCATTTTTCAATAACCGGCTTGCTAAAATTTCAGAATACCGTGAATTAGGATCTGGTCTCGCAGCGCCGCCCCGCCGGGTTCCGCGCCCTTTATCGTTCGGGGGATAATGTCCAGTCGTCGTTTCTGGTGTGTCGGCGCTTCATTGGTCGCCTGTCTTGTCGGCTCAAACCTGGCCCATGCGGCGGACGCCGCGTCGGTGTCCGAAGTGGTGGTCACCGCCGATAAGGCGGGCCTGCTCGAACGCCGTCCGAATGCGACGGTGTTTGGGCTCAGCAAACCCCTGATCGAGACACCGCGGTCGGCAAGTTTCGTCAGCGATGTCACCCTTGATCGCTATGGCATCCAGACCCTTAATCGGCTGACGGCGGTGTCGCCGGGAACCTATACGGCCAGCTTCTTCGGCGTGGCCGGATCGGTGGATATCCGGGGCACCCTGGCGGAAAACTATTTCCGGGGTTTCAAACGCATCGAGAACCGGGGCACCTATGCCACGCCCATCGGCGATGCGGCCGAACTGCAGATCCTGCGGGGACCGCCGACTCCGCTCTATGGGCCGGGCAAGGTCGGAGGGCTGGTCAATTTCATCCCCAAGTCCGCCAAGGATTCGGGGGCCTATATCCAGGGGCCCACCGGCCAGATCACCGTGACCGGGGGCAGCTACAACAAGAAGGCGCTTACCGGTCTGATGGGCGCGCCGCTCGATTTCGGGGCGGTGCGCGGCGGCGTCTATGCCTATGGCGAGTTGGAGGATTCCGGCAGCTTCTATCGGGGCCTCCATCCCCGGCGCCAACTGGGTGAGGTGTCGGCCGATTTCGATCTGGGCGGCGGCTGGAGCACCGCGTTCGGCGGCATGCTTTTTCATTCCACCGGCGATGTGCAGACTCCGGGCTGGAACCGTATAACCCAGGCCCTGATCGACCACGGGACCTATATCACCGGGCGGAACACCACGCTGGCGGACGCCAATCACGATGGGCGCCTGCAGCCCGCCGAGGTCAGCCCCGGCGGCTTCTATCCGTTTACGACCTCGCTCTACACGGCCTATTTCGGGTTCCCTCCGGCTACCGATCCCAGGTTTGTGCTCAATACCGGCGTGGGAACCGCCAAACTCAGCCCCCGCACCGTATTCGTCAGCCCAGCCGACTTTTCCAATACACGGACCCAGACCTTCTACGTCGATCTGGTCAAGGATCTGGGCGGCCATGCCTCGATCAAGCTGCAGGAATTCTATGACAGCCTGAGCAATCAGCGTTTCGTCAGCTATGGGTTCCCCGCCGACTATCGTTCCTGGACCGAAGAGACGCGCCTGAACCTGACCTTCGACTGGGCGGGCGTAGGTGGTCTGATCACCACCAAGAATCTGATCGGCGCGTCGGACCGCTATTATAGCGGCGAGAAGAAGGAGACCTTTGACAGCGGCCTGATCTCTCTTGACCGTCGCGACCTGGCCCATGGCCCGACCCCGACCGACATCTTTGATTCGCCGTTCAACGGATCGACCGGCGGTCTTGGCTGGGAAACCGATATCCATAGCCGTTGGAACGATGCGGGGGTGTTCGCGACCAGCGATATCGAGATTGGTCGGCGTCTCGATCTGATCGTCGGCGGCCGATACGACCACTATGGCGCCACCTCGCGGGATACCGGCATCTTCTCGTTCGAGACCCCGGCCGAGGTGACCGGTTCGCAAGGCAAGTGGACCTATACGGTCAGCGCCACCTACAAGCTGGGCTGGGGCCTGATGCCATATCTGGCCTATGACCACGCCGCGGCGCTCGAGGTGGAGCAGGCGGGCGATATCAGGCCGGCCAACCTGCCGGGCGGCTTCGTCTCGAACTCGACCCTGGCCGAGGCCGGGCTGAAATTCCAGTGGCTGCACAACACCCTGGTGGGATCCCTGGACGTCTATCGCCAAACCCGCACCCAGTTGAGCGGCCTGACCAGCCTCACTCAACCCACCGTCGGCAAGGGATTCGAATACGAGCTGCGCTATCTCGCCACCAATAATCTGAGCTTCACCCTGGCCGGCGACCTGCAGCACACCGAGATCGTCGGGCCGGACCACAGCGTGATCTATCTGCCGGCGGCCGATGTCGGCGTGGCGGGCGTCAACGGCTATGGCGGCGCTTTCCTGACCTTCGACTTCTCAAAATGGGGCGGCCGGCCGGGGAACTATGATGACAGCCTGGTTCCCCATGCGGTGGCCAGCCTGCACGGCAACTATATCAGCAATGACCAGGCGTGGGGCCGCTGGGGCGCGACGGCGGGCGTGACCTATGCGTCGAAGACCTCCGGCGTCGTCCCGGGCGCCGTGGTCTATCCGGCCTATGCGCTGGTTGATATGTCGCTGTTCCTGGATCGGGGACCGTGGGGCCTGACGCTCAATATCGATAACCTGCTCGACAAGCTGTATTTCACGCCGGACCGCGACACCTATGCCAATGTCGGCGTACTACCGGGCATCGGGCGGGAGGCGCGCCTGACCCTGAAGCGGAAGTTTTGAGCGGTGCCCGGCGCCTGGCGACCATGGATGCTGCTGGGCGTGTTCAGCCTGGTCGGATTCCTGATCAACGCCTCGACCTTTTACGCATTGGGTGTCGTGCTGCCGGACATGGTGCGCGAGCAGGGCTGGACCTGGGTGGAGGCGGGGTTTGGCTTTACCGTCCTGGGGGCCTCGGTCGGATCATCGTCCTATCTGCCCACGGTGCTGATCCGCCGCTTTGGCGTGCGGCTGACCCTGCTGACCGGCACGGCGGTGATGGTGGCGGGGTTCGCCTGCCTGAGCGCCACCCATGGCCTGCCGCTGTACTTCCTCGGCGCCGGCCTGTGCGGCGTCGGCTATCAGATGATGGCCCTTATCCCAGGCACCCATGTGATCGCCGCCACCTTCCGTAGGCGCGGCCTGCCGTTCGGCGTATATTTTACCTTTAGCGCCCTGGGCGGCGTGGCCGGGCCGTGGATGGTGCTGGCGATCATGCACGGCTCGCACGGCGACTGGCGACTGCTTTGGCGGATACTGATGGCCGGCGCCCTGGTCATCGGTCTGGTCTGCGCCGCGTTGGTCGGGGGGCCGGGTTGGTTCGCCCGGGTGGAGCAGGAAACCGACAGCGAGACGGCGGCGGAAGTCGCCCGACCGTCCAGCCGCGGCGTCTGGCGGACCGGCGGAGCCTGGAGCGTCGCCGAGGCGGTGCGCACGCCGCAATTCTATGTGTTGCTCGCCGCCTATTTTGGACATCTGCTGGTGGGCGTCACGGTGTCCAGCCTGTCGGTGGCGCACCTCACCGAGCGGGGCGTCACCACGACGGTCGCCGCCGCCATGCTCAGCCTGGAATCCCTGGTGCAGACCGGCGGCCGGGCGGTGGGGGGATTGCTGGGTGACTATATCGACCCGCGCCACATCCTGATTTTCGCCCTGGCGGCCTTGTCGATCGGCGCCGTGGCCCTCGGCATCGCCCGCGATTATCCGATGATGCTGATCTATGCGGTCGGCAGCGGATTGGGGTTCGGTTTGACGGCGCTGGCGGTGACCATGCTGCTGCTCAACTATTATGGTCGCAGACACAATCT
Source organism: Caulobacteraceae bacterium (assembly GCA_043740995.1). GTDB lineage: Bacteria > Pseudomonadota > Alphaproteobacteria > Caulobacterales > Caulobacteraceae > Acaudatibacter. The sequence continues at coordinate 3,756 of JAYUBD010000524.1, forward strand.
GGAACTGTTCTCGCTGACCTGTCTGGTCGGCGCGGTCTCGGCGCTGGGTCCGACCTTTGGCGGCTTCATGCGCGACCAGACCGGCGGCTTTGGCTCAACCTTCCTGATCTATGGCGCGGTGATCGCGGCGATCTTCGTCGCCGCCGGCCTGATGCGCCCACCCGGGAAATATGGCGGCGGACTGACCCGCGGACCCGAGGCCGGGGCGCGGATGGAGGCCC
>JAYUBD010000525.1:0-3972 GCA_043740995.1 Caulobacteraceae bacterium
ATTTCGAGCGCGGAAATGCCCGCGGCAACGGCCACGGCAGACCCTCCGGAGGATCCGCCCGGCGTGCGCGTAATGTCCCACGGGTTGTTCGTGGTTCCATGGATCGCGTTATAGGTCTGGTAGTCCGAGCCTTTGGCAGGCGTGTTTGTCTTGCCCCAGATAATCGCATCCTCGTTCCGTGTACGGACGACGACCTCCGCGTCTTTGGCGGATCGATTGGCAGGGATTTTGAGCCCCGCCGACGCCGGGAGTCCGTCGACGTCGAACATATCCTTGACGGTCATGGGCAGCCCGGCGAGCCGACCGAGATCCTCACTCCGGGCGCGGCGATCGTCGAGGCGCTGTGCCGCCGCAAAGGCACGGTCCAGGTCCCGCGCGACCACGGCGTTCAGCGCCTTACCCGTGGAATCCGCGCGATCAACGGAGGCTTGCAGTAGTTCGCGCGCGCTCAATTGGCGGCGCCCCAGGACGGCGAGTTGCCCGACCGCGTCCATTGCAAGGATGTCCATCATTGATCCACGGCTCGGCATCGGCGCTCGCTGACCGCTTTCGAGTAGAGCCGGATGTCCCCCATCACGTTCCGCTGTTCGGCTGCGAGTTGCTCGGCGCTCCCTGTCATCGCCGACCAACCGAAAGCCAATCCCATCAACCAGCTCCATAGGCAGCGCGGATTCCCGCCTGATATCCTCGACATCAACGCAACTCGGTTCGAGAAGCGTTTCAACGATACGCCCGTGGCCATAGCCGCGCTCGTTTTCAATCCAAAGATTCAAATTGCCGGTTCGTCAAGGGATGTGACCGGACGGCAGTGTCTCACTTTGAAATGCGCGGCTTGCAGGGCCGCGCGCCTTAGGCACTTGCTTCGCGTCTATGCGTACCAACACGTCCTCGAAGCTAAGGAAGGTGTCGGCGATGTCAGCGCCGATCAATTCCTTGATTTCGAGATGAAGAGCATTGGCGATTGGCGCACGAAGGCCGCGCGTGCGTAGATTGACGACTGCGCCTCCCCCGCCGCTGACAGGAAGGCGAGACAGCAGCCGCTGGCGAACGCTGCCTCTGCCAGTGTCGAGGTGATCGCCTGAGCAAGGCCCTGCCGGCGGAAGGCGGGCCGCACACCAATCCCGACCACTTCGGTCACCCCGCCCAACGGACGGATGAAGGCTCCGACGCCGGCGGCCTCACCTGTCTCCTGACCATAAGCGACGAGGACGCGACCACCGCGCCGCACGGCGCCCATCAACCACTGAGCATCCGCCTCATCACCTCCGAACGCCTCGGCTCCTACGCGTACCGCCTCTGCCAGGTGTTCGGTGGCCTCGACGAACCTAAAGTCGAAGCCCGTTGGTTCAGGCTTCCGAGCTGTTGCGTTGGCCCTACGCGTCATCAACGGCGGTCGCATCTCGACGGAGAAGCCTGCGGCCGCCAGGGCGCCCTCTACAGCTGGTGCGGCGGCGGGAACATACTCCAGTCGCGGTTGGCGCTTCCGGACACGGAAAGCTTCCTCCAGCGCGGCGACCTCCGCCGCGTTCGGTTGAGCATCGTCCATCGGGACCGCGTAGTTCGCGAACGGGCTGGGGTCGTCGGCCGAGAATAGAATAGAGAAGGGACCGACCTGTGTACCGCTCCGTGCGCGGGTCCGGAGAAAGTTCTGCACGGCGGCGGCATCGGCCCGATCGATGGGGCCTTGAGTGCTGTTGGAGAGCATGTGAGCCTCGAAGGGGACTCGGAGCGTCCCGTTGTAGATTGTCAGGCCGCGCCCTGAAGGGTGCCGGCATGGAGCGCCAAGGTGCGGTGGATTTGGATCAATTCGTCAGGTCCAGGCGCACCACTTCGGACCGCCATAAGGCGGCGAGGGGGGCTAGGGAAACCATGGCGTCTCCTGCGACAGGCGGGCGGCAATCGAGCAACAACAACATACTCTGGGGTGTGCGACTTGACGTCAAGTCGGACGATAAAACCGTTGGACGGCCCAAATGCTATTGGCCGACGGCGGTTGTTGGCGACAGTCCCCGCGAACGGTTTGGTCGTCGCGCCCGGTGGGTGTAGAGTGGTCAATGCAGACTTCATTTCGCGGTGCGGGCGGGGCGCCGCGGACGGTTCGTGCGATGGAGAATAGTCCGTGACCATGCCCCAATCCCTGTCCATGCCGATCCGCCGGGCACAGGCCCCGGTCAGACGCATTTCAGAAGCCGATCTGCGCTGGGCGCTGTCGAAGGGATGGGAGGATTTCAAGGATCGGCGGGGCGATGTGCTGGTGCTGGTCGTGCTCTATCCATTGGTCGCCTTGGTGACCGCGGTGGCGGCGTTCCATGCTTCCCTGCTGCCCCTGGTCTTCCCCCTGGTCGCCGGCCTGACCATTGGCGGACCGGCGGTGGCCTCGGGCTTCTACGAAATTTCCCGGCGCCGCGAGGCGGGGCTGGAGTCAAGCTGGGTGCATGTCTTCGATCCGCTGCGCGGTCGTGGGCGGACCGGCCTGGCCATCCTGACCGCCGGCCTGTCGCTGTTGTTCGTCGGCTGGATGGGGGCGGCGTGGTTGATCTATTCCGCGACGATCGGCGCCGATCACTGGGCGGGGATCGCTGAATTTCTGCGCCGCCTGTTTTCCACGCCGGAAGGCTGGACGATGATCGTGCTCGGCAATCTGATTGGGCTCGCCTTCGCGTGCGTAACCCTGGCCGTGGCGGTGGTGTCCTTCCCGATGGTGGTGGACAAGGCGGTCGATCCGGATGTCGCCGTCGCCACCTCGATTCGCGCGGTCGCGGCCAACCCCGTGGTGATGGCCTCGTGGGGACTGCGCGTCGCCTTCCTGTTGGTGGCGGGGTGTCTGCCCGCCTTCCTTGGCCTCGCCGTCGTCCTGCCGGTGCTGGGCTATGCGACCTGGCGACTCTATACCCGCCTCGTCGAACGCTGAGGCGCGCGGCGCGCGGCGACCTTGACCTTGTCGCTTCCCGACCAGCTGCGCGCCACCGTGCGCCTGCTGGGCCGCCTGCTGGGGGACGTGATCCGCCGCGAAGACGGCGAGGCGGTATTCAGCCAGATCGAGCAAATTCGCCAGGCCTCGGTGGCCTTCCACCGCCAGGGCGATGATAAGGCCGCGCGCCTGCTGGCCGACCTGCTGGCGCAACTGAGCCTGCCGGACACCGTCCGCTTCGCCCACTCGTTTGCCTGCTTCCTGCAGATCACCAATATTGCCGAGGACCAGATCCGGCGCGTTCGCGGCCAGCCGGGGCAGATGCGGGCCGACTCTCTGGCCGGCGCCATCCAGACCCTGAAGGGCGAGGGCGTCGAACGGGCCGAAGTGATCGAATTGCTGCGGCATGCCTTGATCTCGCCGGTGATCACCGCTCACCCCAGCGAAGTTCGGCGCAAAAGCGTGCTCGACCGCCAGGGCGCGATCGCCGACGGCCTTGACACCCTGGGAAGCGCCGATAGCGACCCGGCGCGCGCCGTGATCGAACGCGATCTGGTGCGCCAGATCTCGATATTCTGGCGCACCCGTCTGCTGCGCTCGGTCAAGCTGGGGGTGGGCGACGAAATTGAAAACGCCGTCTCGTATTTCGAGCGGAGCTTCCTGCCGGCCATTCCGAAACTCTACGCAGATTGGCTGGAGGTGCTGGGCGCGCCGGACCATTTGAACAGTTTTCTCCGGGTGGGATCCTGGGTTGGAGGCGACCGCGACGGCAACCCGTTTGTCACCGCCGCCGTCATGCGCGAGGCTGTGGCGCGGCAGTCGCGCGCCGCGCTGGGCGCCTATCTGGATCGCATCCATGCCTTGGGCGCCGAACTTTCCCTGTCCGCACGTCTCGCCGCCGTGACCCCGGGGCTGCGGGCGCTGGCCGATGCCGCTCACGACGGCTCGGCGCAGCGCGCGGACGAGCCCTACCGCCAGGCCCTCACCGGCATCTATGCGCGGCTGGCGGCGACCTATCCGCGCCTGACCGGCGAAGCGCCGCAGCGGCCGGCCGTCTCGGA
>JAYUBD010000526.1:0-3968 GCA_043740995.1 Caulobacteraceae bacterium
GCCGCGCGCCGTTCAGCTGCGCTTCACCCGGCACGGACCGGTGCTGCAATTTGATCCGGGGCGCGGGCGGGCCTTCGCCATCCGCAGCGTCTGGAGCACGCCGGGGGCGGCCGGCTATCTGCAAAGCTCGTGGATGACCCACGCCCGTGATCGGACCGATTTCCTGGCCGCCCGGTCGCACTGGGGCGCCCCGCCCCTGAACCTGGTCTATGCCGACACCGCCGGCGAAGTCGGCTGGGCGGCGGCGGGCCTGACGCCGGTTCGGCCCAATTGGGACGGCCTGCTGCCCGTGCCGGGCGACGGGCGCTATGAATGGCGGGGTTTCCTGCGGGGCGATGATTTGCCCGCCAGTTTCAACCCGGCCAAGGGTTGGTTCGCCACCGCCAACGAAATGAACCTGCCGCCGGACTATCCGGCCCAGGCGCGCAAGGTCTCATTCGAATGGGGCGACCGCTCGCGCATTGACCGGATTTCCGAAGTGCTGGCCGCCAATCCCAGGGTCGCCATCGCCGATTCCATGGCCCTGCAAACCGACAGCCACAACGCGATCTCACGGCGGCTGACCGCCCTGATCTCGCCACTCGACTCCCCCGACCGGCGCACTGCCCGCGCCCTGGCGCTGCTCAAGGCCTGGGACCATGATGAACGGATCGATAGCGCCGCCGCGGCGATCTATGAGGTCTGGGCGGATAAACATCTGGGCCTGGCGACATCACGGGCTGTGACGCCGGACGCGGCGCGGGCGCTGGTCGGGGCCGGCAATCTTGACGCGGTGATCAGCTATCTGGAGCACCCCGGACCTGAGCTGGGACCCGATCCGCAAGGCGCTCTGCGGTCAATCCTGCTTTCAAGCCTGGATGAGGCGCTCGATGAACTCGCCGATCGCCTCGGCCCCGACATGGCGGCCTGGCGCTGGGGCGCGCTGCATCACGCCTTGTGGGCGCCGGCGATCGCCGTGAGAGCCGATGCCGCCACCCGTTCGAAGATGACGGTGGGACCTTTGCCGATCCCCGGCGGCGCCTCGACGCCAAAGGCGGCTACCTATGCCCCGGGCGATTTCAACACCATCGCCGGCGCCTCGGTTCGGATGGATCTCGACGTGGGCGCCTGGGACAATTCGGTGATCATCAACACCCCCGGCCAGTCCGGCGACCCGGCGAGCGCTCACTATGCGGATCTGTTTCCGCTGTGGGCGGCGGGCGACTATGCGCCGCTGCTGTTCAGCCGCGCCGCGGTCGAGCGCGCGACCGAGACGATCATCGAACTGACCCCGGACCGATAGGTCACGCGACTTTGGGCGGGCGGGTAGCCTAACTCGTCGCGCCGCCGTCCACCACGATGGTTTGCCCCGTGATCCACGCCCCGGCGCGCGAGGCGAGGAGAATGGCGGCGCCGGCGATGTCGTCCGGTTCACCCAGGCGGCGCAGGGGGGTGCCGACGCTGGAGCGGGTCTCGGCTTCCGGGGTGTTCCACAGCGCCTTGGCGAAGTCGGTCTTGACCAGACCGGGGGCGACGCAATTCACGCGGATATTATGCGGTGAAAGCTCCTGAGCGAGATTGCGGGCGAGCTGCATGTCGGCCGCCTTGGAGATGGCATAGGCGCCAATCACCGCCGTGCCCCGCAGTCCGCCGATCGACGAAATTATGACGATGGCGCCGTCTTTCCGCTCGATCATTTCCGGCGAGACCATATTGATCAGCCAGTTGTTCGAAATGATGTTGTTGTCGAGGATCTTTCGGAAGGCGTCGTCGCTGATGCCGCTCAGCGGCCCGTAATAGGGGTTGGAGGCGGCGTTGCAGACCAGGATATCGACCTTGCCAAACGCGGCGCGGGTCTCATCGACGAGGCGCGCCAGATCGTCCTTGGATGAGATGTTGGCCGGAACCGCAATGGCGGCGCCTGGGCGCCGGGCGTTAATGGCGCCCGCGACCTCTTCGCAGGCATTGGCCTTGCGCGAGGAGATGGCGACCTTGGCCCCGTGTTCGGCGAAGCGTTCGGCGATGGCCTTGCCAATGCCCTTGGTCGAGCCGGTGACAATGGCCACCTTGCCGGTCAGATCGAAAAGCTCCACGCGCGCACGCTCCCAAAACAGCTTGATTGATTGTCTCCCTTCCGGCGCCCGGTGAAGGAGGTCAAGAGAGCGCGGCCAGGGCGCGCGCATGCGGGATTGCAACGCAGGCCTGGCGGAGCGCAAAATAGGTGATGTCTGAAGGCGACCCCTCGGTCCAAGCGGCCGCCCGCTCCGGTTTTGGTCGAGGGTTCCTGACCGACCTCTGGTACTTCGCCTGTCTGTCGGGCGATCTGCGGCGCGGCGCGGCCCGGCACTATGAAATCATGGGCGAGCCGGTGATGCTGGGCCGGACTCCGGATGGGTCGGTTATCGCCCTGCGGGATATCTGCCCGCATCGCGCCGCGCCCCTGTCGGCGGGTCGCTTCACCCGGGAACCGGGTGGCGCGGAGACCATCGAATGCCCCTATCACGGGTGGCGATTTGCGGCCGACGGGCGGTGCAAGGCGATACCCTCTCTGGCTTCGGATCAAGGGTTCGATATCGACCGGGTTCGGGTCCGTCGCTATCCCGTGGTCGAAGCTCAGGGCCTGGTGTTCATCTGGGTGGCCGGGGCGGCCAATTTTGAGCTTGAACCCACTGAACCGCCGCCGGAATTTCCAGGCATGGTCGGCGGTCGGCCAAAACTGGTGGAACGGATGCGGTTTGACGTCCATATCGACCACGCGGTGGTCGGGCTGATGGATCCCGCCCACGGGCCGTTTGTTCACAAGCAATGGTGGTGGCGCACGCGGGCGTCGCGCCATGAGAAGGTCAAGCATTTCGTGCCCTCGCCAGGCGGTTTCACCATGGTTCGCCACACGCCGTCCAGCAATTCGCGCGCCTACGGTCTGTTGGGCGGGCGGCCTTCCACCGAGATCGCCTTCCGCCTGCCGGGCCTGCGTTGGGAACACATCATCGTCGGCCGTCGGCAGGTGCTGGCGCTGACCTGCCTGACGCCTGTCAATGCCGGGACGACCGAGATCACGCAGATCGTCTGGTCAGACCATCCGGTGTTCGCCCTGCTGGGTCCGGCCATCCGTTTGGCGGCGAGGCGGTTTCTGAGGCAGGATGGCGATATGGTGAATTTGCAAAAGCGCGGACTGCGACAGGAGCCCACAATGCTGTGGATCGATGACGCCGACCGCCAGGCGAAATGGTACCAGGCCCTGAAGACGGAATGGGCCGCAAGTCGTCGAGAGGGTCGGGCTTTCAACAATCCGGTCACGGCGGCGGCCTTGCGATGGATAAGCTGATGTCGGGTCCGCGAACCTCGAGGGGCCTGAGCGCACTGGCGATCTTGCTGATCGGCGGGTGTTCAGAGTCGCCGCTTGTCCGCCTGCCCGCCGAGGCGCTGGACCACGCGATCGGCGGCGCGATCGGCGACCCATCGACCTGCGTCGTGCTGGTTGACCCCGCCACGCACAAGGTCGCCTATCGCTATGGCGCCGCGTTCAATTGCGTGCGCGGACTTCCGGCCTGTGACCGCCCCGGAACGATGTCCGCCAATCAGGCGGTCGAACTTGCCGGGGTCCCGGGCGGGCGGGCGGTGAGTTGCGATTCCAATGCCGACGGCTCTCGCCAGGTCGGCTGGGCCGAAGGGCGGGCGACCACGTCAAAAGGCGTCTTTCTGTATTCGGTGGTCATGGAGGGTGAACGCGCCCTGCCCGGCCATGAAATCGCGGCGCGGCTGGAGGGCGCGATCAAACATGCCGGCCTTTGACGTCGTTCAACGCGTCAGTTCGAATTGTCCGTTGAGTTCGATCCGCACCTTCAGTTCTCCCGGCTGAACCGGCGTCGCGTCCGCCGCCGCGCCGCGCATGGCCATCAGCGGCATGGGGCGCGGACCCGGCGAATAGGGCGCCCCTTCGCTGAGACTGACCAGCCGACCGATGTGATAGCCGACGGCCTGAGCGTACA
>JAYUBD010000527.1:0-3967 GCA_043740995.1 Caulobacteraceae bacterium
CCCTTGGCGCCGAACGGATGGCGCGGATTGGGGACCTCGATCATCACCGCATCGATCATCGGCAGGTCGGAGGCGACCGGAACCCGATAATCGAGGAAGCCGGCATTATCCATGCGGCCGTCGCGGTCGAACACATATTCCTCGTTCAGCGCCCAGCCGACGCCCTGAGCGACGCCGCCCTGGATCTGGCCCTCGACATAGGACGGATGGATCGCCCGGCCGACGTCCTGGGCGGCTGTATAGCGCAGGATGGTGACGTGGCCGGTCTCCGGATCAACCTCGACATCGCAGATGTGCGCGGCGAAGCCGGGACCCGCGCCCTGAGCATTCAGGGAGACCTGGGCGCCGATCGGGCCGCCGGTCTGGCCGGACTTGGCCGCCAGCGCCGCCAGGGTCAGCTCGCCCTTGGCGGTATCCAGGCAAACGGCGCTGCCGTCGATCCACTCGACCTTGTCCACCGAGACGTCCCACAACTGGGCGGCGCGGCGCTTGAGATCTTCCACGATCTTCTGGGCGGCCTGAGTCACCGCCATGCCGGTGGCGAAGGTGGTGCGGCTGCCGCCGGTCAGCATGGAAAAGCCGATGGAGGCGGTGTCGGCGACGATCGGGCGTACCTTTTCCGCCGGCAGGCCCAGCACTTCGGCGGCCATCATCGCCATTGAGGCGCGCGAGCCGCCAATATCCGGATTGCCGCTGATCACCACCGCCGTGCCGTCCTCGTTGATGTTCACCGCCGCGGTAGATTCGCCGCCGACATTGAACCAGAAGCCCACGGCGACGCCCCGGCCCTGATTGGGACCCAGCGGCGCCGTGTAATGCGGGTGGTCGCGGATGGCTTCGAGCGTTTCGACATAGCCGATATTGCGGAAGGTTGGGCCATAGGCGGCCTTCATGCCGTCGCGCACGGCATTCTTCTCACGCAGGGCGATGGGATCCATGCCGAGCTTCAGCGCCAGCTCATCGACGGCGCTTTCGACGCCAAACGCCGAGATCGGCGCACCGGGCGCGCGATAGGCGGCGACCTTGGGCGTATTGGTCACCACATCATAGCCGGTGATCGTGAAATTGGGCACGTCATAGCAGGCAAGGGCGGTCATCGATCCAGCGCCGACCGGCGAGCCTTCGAAGGCGCCGGCCTGGTATTTCAATACCACCTGGGCGGCGGTGAGCGTGCCGTCGCGCCTGGCCCCGAGCTTCACCTCGATGACCGCGCCCGAGGTCGGACCGGTGGCGCGGAACACCTCCTCGCGGGTCATTACCATCTTCACCGGCGCGCCGGACTGGCGCGACAGGGCGAGGGCGACGGGCTCGAGATAGACCGTGGTCTTGCCCCCGAAACCGCCGCCGATCTCGGCGGGAATGACCCGAATGTTCGAGGACTCCAGCGCCAGAACCTTGGCGCAATAGGTGCGGACCATGAACTGGCCCTGGCTCGAGCTCCACACCTGGCACTGGCCATCGGCGCCGAACATCGCGAGACAGGCATGCGGTTCGATATAGCCCTGGTGCACGGCCGCGGTGGTGTAGCGGCCCTCGACGATCACCTCGGCCTCGGCGAAGCCGGCGGCCAAATCGCCCCGCGCCAGATCATTGCGCTTGGCGATATTGGAGGCGCGATCCGGCTTGGCGCCCAGACCCTGGGTGAACATGTGGGCGTGCAAAACCGGCGCGTCCGGCGCCATGGCGGCCTCGACATCGATCACGTGGGGCAGAACCTCGTATTCCACGGTGATCAGGGCCAGCGCCTCATCGGCGATCGCCGACGAGATCGCCGCCACCGCCGCCACCGCGTGCCCGTCATAAAGCACCTTTTCGCGCGCCATGACGTTCAGCGACAGATCGCGGAGGTTGGAGGCGCTTTCGCCCGCCTCATATTCCTCGCTGGCCAGATCGGGGAAGTCGACCGCCGTGACCACCGCTTTGACGCCGGGCAGGGCGCGCGCCCTGCGGGTGTCGATGGAGACGATGCGGGCATGGGCGTGGGGGCTGCGCTTGATTTTGCCGACCAGCATGCCGGGCAGATTGAAATCCGCGCCATAGGTCGCCTTGCCGGTCACCTTGTCGGCGCCGTCGGGCCGGATCGGTCGGGTGCCGACGACCTTCAGATCGGTAGCCGCCGCCGGCCGCTCCATGGTTTCGCTCATCACACCCTCACTTGTCGCAGTTCAGCCGCCGCATCCATCACGGCGCGAATGACCTTGTCGTAGCCGGTGCACCGGCACAGATTGCCCGCCAACCAATAGCGGGTCTCGCTTTCAGTGGGGTCGGGATTGGCGTCCAGCAGCGCCTTAGCCGCCACCAGAAGGCCGGGGGTGCAAAAGCCGCATTGCAGGGCGGCGTGCTCCAGGAACTTTTGTTGCAAGGGATGCAGCTTGCTACCCTCCGCCATGCCCTCGATGGTCTCGATTCGCCGGCCCTCGGCCTCGGCCGCGAGCATCAGGCAGGAACAAACCAGCTTGCCATCGACGATCACGCTGCACGCGCCGCAGTCACCCGAGCCGCAGCCCTCCTTGGAACCGGTCAGGCCCAGTTCGTCGCGCAGGGCGTCCAGCAAGGTCATGCCCGGATCGCTGAGAAAATCGACCGCGTCGCCGTTGACGGTCGCTGAAATATGTCGTCGCAAACTCATGATCTTTCTTTAGCCCGCTGATAGGCGATTGCCGCCGCGCGCCGGGCGAGAACCCCGGCGATTTTTGTCCGAAATTCCGCCGTGCCGCGCTTGTCGCTGATCGGTCGGCACGCCCCGCGCGCCGCTTCGTCCAGCCGTGCGAGGGCCGCTTCGTCCAGAACCGAACCGACGATCGCCGTCGCCGCGTCGGGGACCAGCACCACCGTCGGACCGACCGCCCCCAGGGCGATGCGCGCATCGGTGATCACGCCGGCGGCGTCGAGTGTCAGGTTCACCCCGGCGCCGACCACTGCGATGTCCATTTCCGTGCGGGGAATGGATCGCAGATAGGCATCGGCCGAGCGCGCCGGACGGGAAGGCAATCGAATCTCGAAAACAAATTCGCCGGCGGCCAGCGAGGTTCGTCCCGGCGCGATGCCGATCGCCTCCACCGGGGCTTCGCGACGTCCGTCCGGTCCGACGATCACGCAGACCGCGCGCGCGGCGACCAGGGCCGGCACGCTGTCGGCGGCGGGCGAGGCGTTGCAAAGATTGCCGGCCATGCTGGCGCGACCCTGCACCTGCGTCGATCCAATCAGGTTGACGGCCTCGACCACGCCCGGCCACGCCGCGCTCAGCGCCGGGTGATCGCCGAGCGTCACGCCCGGCGTCGCCGCGCCGATCACGAAACCACCGGCTTCCTGGCGAATGCCGATTGCACCCGGAATACGTTTCAGATCGACGATCAGACCCGGCGCCATGCGCCCGGCGCGAAGCTGCACCAGAAGGTCGGTTCCACCGCTTAGCGGTCGCGCGCCCGCGCCCATCAATGCCGCGGCCGCCTGTTCGGGGCTGGTGGGCGCCAGATAATCCAGTTGAGACAAGCGTCCTCCAGGGGGCTGCGAAGCGCTTCGATCAGCGCCCGCCTGTTCTTAGACTACCTCGTTCCAACCGGGCAAGGCGAGAAGCATTTCCACATCATGCGGCCAGGACCTTTGGGATCGATGTCCCGCGGATCAACCCTGGGCGCCGCCAGCGTCCTCGCGATAGGCCCAACTCACCGCCCCATCGGGCTTCCTCACCTTCGCTCCCGCCAGGTCAGCGGGCTCCAGCAGCCGGGCGTTGATCGCCATGCGTTCATTGCCGGTCAGGCTCGTCCAATGGGTTGTGCAGCCGCAGGTCCGGCAATGGTGGAAAGCGATCATGCGGTCGCCCTGGACATAGGCGCGGGTGGCCTCCGGCGCGGCGCGGATGGTCAGATCGGAGGCTGGATAATAGGCCCAAAGCGCGCCCAGGCGCCGGCAAATCGAGCAGTTGCAGTCAGTGACCTGACTTGGAGCGTCGGCCACGCTGATCCGC
>JAYUBD010000528.1:0-12550 GCA_043740995.1 Caulobacteraceae bacterium
CCGATCAGCAGGTCGCGCAGACGGGTGGTCATATTGCGGTTCAGGATGGCGAATTCGTCATCCCGGTCCTTGCCCAGGCGATCAATTTCCTCACGCTCAATCGCCACGGCGCGCTCGTCCTTGTCGACGCCATGACGATTGAACACCCGCACCTCGACCACCGTGCCGGCGACGCCGGGCGGCAGGCGAAGGGAAGTGTCGCGAACGTCGGAAGCCTTTTCGCCGAAGATGGCGCGGAGAAGCTTTTCCTCGGGCGTCATCGGCGATTCACCCTTGGGCGTGACCTTGCCCACCAGGATGTCACCCGGCAGGACCTCGGCGCCGATCGCAACGATGCCGGCCTCGTCGAGGTTCCTCAACGCCTCTTCGCCGACATTTGGGATATCGCGGGTGATCTCTTCAGGACCCAGCTTGGTGTCGCGGGCCATCACTTCGAATTCGTCGATATGAATCGAGGTGAACACGTCATCCCGCACGATTCGCTCGGAAATCAGGATCGAGTCCTCGAAGTTGTAACCGTTCCATGGCATGAACGCGACCAGGGCGTTGCGGCCCAGAGCCAACTCGCCCAGTTCGGTCGACGGGCCGTCGGCGATGACATCGCCCACTTCGATACGATTGCCGACGCGCACCAGAGGCCGTTGATTGATACAGGTGCTCTGGTTGGACCGCTGGAATTTCGACAATCGGTAGATATCGACGCCGGGCTTGGTCGGGTCGGTCTCCTCGGTGGCGCGGATGACGATTCGGGTGCCGTCAATCTGTTCGACGATCCCCGACCGCCGCGCGATCACCACGGCCCCTGAATCCCGAGCCACCACGTCTTCCATGCCGGTGCCGACCAGCGGCGCGTCGGACTGGATGAGCGGCACCGCTTGGCGCTGCATATTCGAACCCATCAGGGCGCGGTTGGCGTCGTCGTTTTCCAGGAACGGTATCAGCGCAGCGGCGACCGAGACCACCTGTTTCGGACTGACGTCCATCAGATCGACCTGATCCTTGGCGAGCAGCGAAGGCTCGCCGTTGATCCGGCCAGGCACCAGGTCATCGACGATCTCGCCGTCCCGCAGCTGGATATTGGCCTGGGCGATAACGTGCTTGGCCTCTTCCATCGCCGACATATAGACCACCTCATCAGTGATCCGACCGTCCTTCACCCGCCGATACGGGCTCTCGATGAAGCCGTATTTGTTAACCACGGCATGGGTCGCCAGGGAATTGATCAGGCCGATATTCGGCCCTTCCGGCGTTTCGATCGGGCAAATCCGACCATAGTGGGTCGGGTGAACGTCCCGCACTTCGAAGCCGGCGCGCTCACGTGTCAGACCGCCGGGACCAAGCGCCGACAGACGACGCTTATGGGTGATCTCCGAGAGCGGATTTGTCTGGTCCATGAATTGCGAGAGCTGCGAGGAACCGAAGAATTCGCGAACGGAGGCGGCCGCCGGCTTGGCGTTGATCAGGTCATGCGGCATGACCGTATCGATATCGACGCTGGACATGCGTTCCTTGATCGCCCGCTCCATCCGGAGCAGGCCAACGCGGTATTGATTTTCAAGCAATTCGCCCACCGAGCGCACCCGGCGATTTCCGAGATTGTCGATGTCGTCGATTTCACCGCGACCGTCGCGCAGGCCGACCAGCGTCTTCAGCACCGCAAGCACATCTTCCTTGCGGATCACGCGCATATCGTCCGGGCAATCGAGCTCCAGGCGGATATTCATCTTGACCCGGCCCACCGCCGAAAGGTCGTAGCGTTCCTTGTCGAAGAACAGGCTCTTGAACATCGCCTCGGCGGCTTCCACCGTCGGCGGCTCGCCCGGGCGCATGACCCGGTAGATATCGAACAGAGCGTCCTCGCGGATGGAATTCTTGTCCACGCGAAGGGTGTTGCGCATGTAGGCGCCCACGGTGATGTGGTCGATATCCAACACGTCGATCGTGGTGAAGCCTTGCTCCTCCAGAGCGGCGATCGACGTGGCGTCCAGTTCATCCCCGGCTTCGGCATAGATTTCGCCGGTGGCGGGGTTGACCTCGTCCCGGGCCAAGTATCGGCCCACCAGGGCCTCAGGCGATAGAAGCAGCGTCTTCAGGCCTGAATCCGCCAGTCGCTTGGCCTGACGCGCAGAGATCTTGATGTCCGCCGCCGCGACCTCCTCGCCGGTGTCGGCGTCGATCAAGGCGAATTCCGGCTTCACACCGCGCCAGCGCTCGGGCTTGTAAGGCGTGGCCCAGCCGCCTTCACGCTTTTCGAAGGGCACCACATCATAGAAGGTGGTCAGTATCTCCTCACCATCCATTCCCAGGGCATAGAGGAAGGTGGTGGCCGGCAACTTGCGGCGGCGATCGATTCGGCAATAGACTACATCCTTGGCGTCAAATTCGAAATCGAGCCACGACCCGCGATAGGGAATGATCCGCGCCGCGAACAGCAGCTTGCCGGACGAATGGGTCTTGCCCTTGTCGTGGTCGAAGAAAACGCCGGGCGAGCGGTGCATCTGGGAAACGATCACCCGCTCGGTGCCGTTGACGACAAAGGTCCCCTTCTCGGTCATGAGCGGGATATCGCCCATATAGACATCCTGTTCCTTGATGTCCTTGACCGATCGCGCCTGGGTTTCCTCGTCGGTTTCCCAGACGATCAGGCGCAGCTTCACCTTCAGCGGCGCAGCATAGGTCATGTCGCGCTGGATGCACTCCTCGACGTCGTATTTCGGCTCCTCAAACTCGTAGGAGACATATTCGAGCATGGCGCGCTCGTTGAAATCCTTGATCGGGAACACCGATTTGAAGACGGCCTCGATACCCTCTTCCCGGCGCTGGCCCGGTCTGACCTCGCGTTGCAAAAACTGTTCGTAGGAAGACCGTTGAACCTCGATCAGGTTCGGCATCCGGACCGCTTCGGGGATTCGCCCGAAAGACTTCCGAATCCGCTTTTTGCCAGTGAAAGATTGGCTGTACGCTTGCGCCATCGTGGCTCCCTTGGGACACGCGAAAAGGTTCTCGCGCGTCGTTCATGTCCATGCATCCACCCTCGGTGCGACGGGGGGGCCAGGGTGTACGCCTGACCGCATGCCGATCGCCGGATGCTGGAATTGACCGCAGCCCGTAACGGACGACGGCGCCCCTTCGCAGTGGTCGGAGGGCAACAGACCACGCCTCGGGACGTATGGCTCGCACCCCGTGGGGGCGAGCAGACTCTCTTCTATGATTGAGCGGATGGCGCGTATAGCGGTTCACGCGGCAAAAGGAAAGGGGTCGCGGCGGGTTTTCCACGATATGCGCGTGCCCGCTGACCTTGACATCGGCGCGGACCCAGAGGGCTTCCCGCTATTTGATGTTGACGCCGTTCTGCCTGAGGATGGCGATGATTTTCAGGGCATTGGCGTTGCCCGCCAGCGCCAGTTGCTGCGTGCCTTTTGCCAGGCCGTCGAGCTGAGACTGAACCTTGGCGTCGCTGGCTATGGCGACCGCCTGTTGTTTGCCGATCCGCTCAAGATCTGAATGGGTGCGGCCCAGGTCAATCAGGTTGGACGCCAGAAAGAGACAGAGCGCACCCGCCGTGAGTGGCAAGCCAAGATGGCTCAAAAGTCCGTTCATCTAGACATCTCCCAGGGCATCCGGTGCAGGGGGTGGGCGAACTCGCTCATGGCCCGGTCGGTCCCGACGGCCGAGCCTGGAAGGTGATGCCGTTTTTCGCCAGCAAATCGCGTAACTCGGCATCATGAGTGTCGGCGGCCGTCTTGGCGAGAAGTTGGATCAGGCTGTTGTCGAGATTGGCGAAGGTTTGCGCCTTGGCGAGCTTGGTTTGGGTCGCGGCGGCCTGTTCCTGAAGCTCTCGATTGGCGTAAGCCTGGATGGCGCCCATCATGGCGAAGATCAAGGCCAGGGTTCCCAACAGGGTCCCGATCCACGTCAGCGCTGGAGAGTCGGTGTGTTCAGTCAATAACGTATCCCCCATTCCCAGCGTCCCCTGTGGACGGCAGTCCGCGCCTACACCCGATCCTAAACCCATCTCCCTGGCAAGCGGAAGCGGTTTCGCCACCGACGGCGATTCAAGCATGAAAGCCCCCCTTCCTCGAAGAAGAGGGGCTGCCACACTCTTTTGAACGACCGTTAGGGGAGTCTATTTGACGGTGATTGAAGCGCCGGCGGCTTCAAGCTTGGCCTTGATCTCGGCGGCTTCCTGCTTGGAGATGTTTTCCTTGATATTCTGCGGCGCGCCTTCCACCAGATCCTTGGCCTCTTTCAGGCCGAGATCGGGACGAACGGTGCGGACTTCCTTGATCACGTTGATCTTCTTGTCGCCCGCGCCGGTCAGAACGACAGTGAACTCGGTCTGCTCTTCCACGGCTTCGGCGGGGCCGGCGGCCGCAGGGCCGGCGGCGGCCGCGACCGGCGCGGCGGCGGAGACGCCCCACTTTTCTTCAAGAAGTTTGGAGAGTTCAGCGGCTTCCAGAACGGTCAGGGCGGAAAGTTCATCAACGATTTTTTCGAGCTTCGACATGGAGTTTCAGATCCTTTTGGCAGAGAGGGGTGGAGTGACGGCGACCGGACTCAGGCCGCTTCCTTGGTGGCGTAGGCATTGAGGACGCGGGCAAGCTGGCCGCCCGGAGCCTGTAGAATGCCGGCGATACGCGTCGCCGGGGCCTTGAGCAGGCCAATGAGCCTGCCGCGCAGTTCGTCGAGGGAGGGCAGCTTGGCCAGGGCGTCGATACTCGCGACATCGAGCACCTGCGCGCCCATCATGCCGCCGACGATCGAGAACTTGTCATTGTCCTTGGCGTATTGCGTGGCGACCTTGGCGGCGGACACCGCGTCGGGGCCATAGGCCACGGCCACGGGACCCTTGAAAAGGTTCAACGCATCATCGCCGGCGCCGCCCAGGGCTTTTTGCGCCAGGCGGTTCTTAACCACCTTCAACGAAGCACCCTCTTTGCGCAACCGGTGGCGCAGGTCTTCCATCTGGGCAACGGTGATGCCTGTATAGTGCGTAACGACAATCGCGCCCGCGCCGTCGAACAAGTCCTTCAACTCCGCGATCGAGTCTGTCTTCTGCGCGCGGTCCATAGCGGTCTCCTGATACTCAAGTACCCGCACGCGGAACCAGCCCGCATGCAGCGATGACGAACTGTCCATGAGGATGCCAAAACGCCGCGCCTCGACCCGAAGAGGGGGGCGCTGCACCGTCTTTGCGTCCCGTCTCCCCGCGGTGATGAAGATTAAGCCCTGGAGGGGCCCGCGGTTCTTGGACAGGCAGATACGGAATTACCCGCATCGGAGGCGGGGCTTTACACGAGCCCTGAGATAGATTCAACCCTTCTGCGAGGATGCCGCGAAAGGCCTTCGCCCGAACGCCAAACGTCCGCGCAAGAAAGCCCCGAGGCGAATGGCCTCGGGACTCGATCCTATCGCGTCGTCCGTTAGGCGCTGATGCTCGCGGTATCTACGCGAAAACCGGGCCCCATTGTCGAGGACAGGCTCACCTTCTTGATATAGACGCCCTTCGCGCCGGTCGGCTTGGCCCGCGCCAGCGCATCGACCAGGGCCTTCACATTGGCCGTGATCGCCTCGTCGGTGAAGCTCGCCTTGCCGATGCCGGCATGCACGATGCCGGCCTTTTCGACCCGAAACTCAATCGAGCCGCCCTTGGCGTCCTTGACTGCCTGAGCGACGTTGGGCGTCACCGTACCGACCCGGGGATTGGGCATCAGGCCGCGGGGCCCGAGGATCTTACCCAGGCGGCCGACCAGAGCCATCATATCCGGCGTGGCGATCACCCGATCGAAGGCCATGAACCCACCCTGAATGCGCTCGACGAGATCTTCCGCGCCGACGATGTCGGCGCCGGCTTCCAAGGCTTCGGCCGCCTTGGCTTCCTTGGCGATCACCGCGACGCGCACCTCGCGGCCAGTGCCGGACGGCAGCGACACGACCCCCCGGACCTGCTGGTCCGCGTGGCGCGGATCGACACCCAGATTGACCGAGATCTCAACGCTTTCGTCGAACTTGGCGGTGGCGTTGGCTTTTACGAGTTTGACGGCTTCGGCAAGGATATGGACGGCGTCACGATCACCGGTCCGGGCCTGAACTCTCTTGGCTGGCTTGGTCATGTGCTCACGCCTCCACAATGCTGAGGCCCATGGCCCGTGCCGAACCTTCAATGATCCGGGCGGCGGCCTCGAGATCATTGGCGTTAAGGTCCTTCATTTTCTTTTGGGCGATTTCGCGAAGCTGGGTGCGGGTCACGCTGCCCACCGTGTCGCGACCGGTCTTGCCGGATCCGGATTTGATGCCCACCGCTTCTTTCAGATAGTGCGTCGCCGGCGGCGTTTTGGTGATGAAGGTGAAGCTCTTGTCCTGATAGACGGTGATCACGGTCGGAAGGGGGGTGCCCTTGACCATGTTTTCCGTCCGCGCGTTGAACTCCTTGCAGAAGCCCATGATATTCACGCCGCGCTGGCCCAGGGCCGGCCCGATCGGGGGTGACGGGGTCGCGGCGCCCGCCTTCACCTGCAGCTTGATGTAGCCAAGTATTTTCTTCGCCATGATCTCCTCTTTCGCCGGATGTCCGGCCTTGCTGAGCCGTGGTGCGGGGTGGCGCCCCTCCCACGGATTTGCCCCGACCCGACGGCGTCGGGATCGGATGTTTCGTTAGCTGGTCTTTTCCACCTGCGAATATTCCAGTTCCACCGGCGTCGCCCGACCGAAGATCGAGACGGTGACCCGCAGACGCGACCGATCCTCATCGACCTGTTCGACCGACCCGTTGAAACTGGCAAACGGTCCATCGATGACCCGTACGGCCTCGCCGATTTCGAAAGCGATGGTTGGCTTGGGGCGTTCAACACCCTCTTCAATCGCACCGATAATCCGCGCAACCTCCCGCTCGGACACCGGCATGGGCTTCAGGCCGGAGCCAAGAAAACCAGTAACCTTCGGCGTGTTCTTTACGAGGTGATAGGCTTCGTCGGACAAGTCCATCTTTACAAGGACGTAGCCCGGGAAAAACTTCCGCTCGGCATTGATCTTCCGCCCGCGCCGGATTTCCACGACGTCTTCGGTCGGGACCAGGATTTCCGAGAAACAATCGTCCAGGCCCTGGGTGTGGGCCTGTTCCCGGATGCTGTCGGCAACCTTCTTTTCGAAGTTGGAGTAGGCGTGAACGATGTACCACTTGTGGTTCGGATTGGCGGCGCGCGCCGCGACCGTGTTCATTTGCATCTACTCCGCGTTCGCCAATTTGAGAACGGCGCTGATGCCCATTCCCAAAATCCAATCGACGCCGAAGAAAAAGACCGCCGTCATCACCACCATGATTCCCACCATCACCGACGTGATCCAGGTTTCCTTCCAACTCGTCCAGGTTACCTTGCGGCCCTCGACCTGCACTTCCCGCAGGAACTGTGCGGGATTGAATGGCTTTTTCGGCGG
Source organism: Caulobacteraceae bacterium (assembly GCA_043740995.1). Taxonomy (GTDB): domain Bacteria; phylum Pseudomonadota; class Alphaproteobacteria; order Caulobacterales; family Caulobacteraceae; genus Acaudatibacter. The sequence goes on from JAYUBD010000528.1 coordinate 7,435, forward strand.
TGATTCAGCCGTGGTCGGAACCTGACGCGATGCGGAGGCCGACGCTGTGCGTCGGCGAAGGGCGGTCTGGACGATGTCTTGGTCCTTGGCCATGGGCGGCCTTTCAGCTCTTTCTAATAAAGACGCTCCAGGCCAGTCGGCGGATTGCCGGGCGGCCTGGTCTAAAATGATGGCAGGAGTGGGGGGACTCGAACCCACGACCCTCGGTTTTGGAGACCGATGCTCTACCAGCTGAGCTACACTCCTTCAAACGACCGGACCCGGCAGCATCACCCTTTCCAAGGTCATGCGTCCGAATTCAAATGAACAACGCGCCGGAGAGCTCTGTTGCCCGCCGGCGCGTTCGGCTCATCGCCGTTGATGTCGCCCCATCTAGCAGGGGCGGCGACGCTCTTCAAGCGTCGCGCCGCCTCCGGTCAGGCCCGCTTATTCAACGATCTTGGAGACCACGCCGGCGCCCACGGTCCGACCACCTTCACGGATGGCGAAACGAAGCTTTTCCTCCATGGCGATCGGGGTGATCAGTTCAATGTCCAGCTCGGCATTGTCGCCGGGCATGATCATTTCGACCCCTTCCTTCAAACGGATGATGCCGGTGACGTCCGTGGTGCGGAAATAGAATTGCGGGCGATAATTGGTGAAGAACGGTGTGTGACGGCCACCCTCTTCCTTGGTGAGGATCAGAACCTCGGCGGTGAACTTGGTGTGCGGGGTGATGGTGCCCGGCTTGCATAGCACCTGGCCACGCTCGACGTCTTCACGCTTGGTGCCGCGCAGCAGCAGACCGACATTGTCGCCGGCCTGGCCCTGATCGAGCAGCTTGCGGAACATTTCCACGCCGGTGCAGACGGTCTTCTGGGTCGGGCGCAGTCCAACGATTTCCACTTCTTCGCCGACCTTGACAATGCCGCGGTCAATCCGACCGGTGGCCACCGTGCCGCGTCCGGAGATCGAGAACACGTCTTCGACCGCCATCATGAAAGGCAGATCGACGGCGCGTTCCGGCTGCGGGATATAGGCATCGACGGCAGCCATCAGCGCCAGCACGGCTTCTTCCCCGATCTTGGGGTCCTTGCCTTCAACGGCGGCCACGGCCGAACCCTTGATGATCGGAATATCGTCACCGGGGAACTCGTAGCTGGAAAGCAATTCGCGAACTTCCATCTCGACCAGTTCGAGCAATTCCTCATCATCGACCAGATCGACCTTGTTCATAAACACCACCAGGGCGGGCACACCGACCTGGCGGGCAAGCAGGATGTGTTCGCGAGTCTGGGGCATCGGTCCGTCGGCGGCGGACACCACCAGGATCGCGCCGTCCATCTGGGCGGCGCCGGTGATCATGTTCTTGACATAGTCGGCGTGGCCCGGGCAATCGACGTGGGCATAGTGACGGTTCGCCGTCTCATATTCCACGTGCGCCGTATTGATGGTGATGCCCCGCGCCTTTTCTTCCGGCGCGGCGTCAATCTCGGCGTAGTTCATCGCTTTCGCGCCGCCACTCTTGGCCAGCACCATGGTGATCGCCGCGGTCAGCGTCGTCTTGCCATGGTCGACGTGACCGATGGTCCCGATATTGCAGTGTGGCTTGTTCCGTTCGAACTTCGCTTTGGCCATTTCTCAAGCTCCAGCCCTGAATGGGCTTTTTCAAAGATGATTAGGGTGCAGGTCTTTTAGGCGTATTTCTTGACGACTTCGTCGGCCACGGCTTGCGGCACGGCTTCGTAGTGGTCGTAGTCCATGTGGAAGTTGGCGCGGCCCTGGCTCATCGAGCGCAGGGTGTTCACATAGCCGAACATATTGGCCAGTGGCACCATGGCGATGATCACCTGGGCATTACCGCGCTGATCGGAGCCTTGGATCATGCCCCGACGCGAGTTGAGATCGCCGATGACGTCTCCGACATAGTCTTCGGGCGTGGTCACTTCCACCTTCATGATCGGCTCAAGCAGCTTGGGATGGGCCTTGTCGCGCAGTTCGCGGAAGGCAGCCCGCGCCGCGATTTCAAACGCCAGGACGCTGGAATCGACATCGTGGTACTTGCCGTCGATCAGCGTGGCCTTGAAGTCGATCACCGGGAAACCGGCGAGCAGACCGTTTTCCTTGGCCTGAAGCAGGCCTTTTTCCACGCCGGGAACAAATTCGCGGGGCACGGCGCCGCCAACGATCTTGTTCTCGAACGAATAGCCGACCCCGGGCTCCACCGGCTCGAAGATGATTTTCACCTCTGCGAACTGGCCTGAACCGCCGGTCTGCTTCTTGTGGGTGTAGTTGATCTCGGTCTTGCGACCCAGAGTCTCGCGATAAGCCACCTGCGGTTGGCCGACATTGGCCTCCACCTTATAGGTGCGGCGCAGGATATCGACCTTGATGTCGAGATGAAGCTCGCCCATGCCCCGCAGGATGGTTTGCCCCGACTCCGGGTCGGTTGAGACGCGGAAGGTGGGATCCTCGGAGGCCAACTTCTGCAGGGCGACGCCCAGCTTTTCCTGGTCGGCCTTGGATTTCGGCTCGATGGCGATCTCGATGACCGGCTCGGGGAAGTCCATCTTGTCGAGCAGGATCGGCGACTTGTTGGGATCGCATAGGGTATCGCCGGTGCGGGTGTCCTTCAGTCCGGCGAGCGCGACGATATCGCCGGCATAGGCTTCCTTGATATCCTCGCGATTGTTCGAATGCATGAGCAGCATCCGGCCCACGCGCTCCTTCCGGTCGCGCGACGAATTGAGCAACGCCATGCCGCTTTCCAGCTTGCCCGAATAGATGCGGCAGAAGGTCAGTGAACCCACGAATGGGTCGTCCATGATCTTGAACGCGAGAACCGACAGCGGCTCGTCGTCCGAGGCGAGCCGTACGACGGGCTCCTCGGTCTTGTAATCGAGGCCGGGCGTCGGCGGAATATCCACGGGCGAGGGAAGATATTCCACGACGGCGTCCAACAAAGGCTGGACGCCCTTGTTCTTGAAGGCGGAACCGCACAGCACGGGATAGAAGGCGCCGGTGAGCACCGCCTTGCGCAGGCATTTGTTGATGACCTCGACCGAGGGCTCCTCGCCGTTGAGATAGGCTTCCATCGCCTCGTCATCGAGCTCGACGGCGTTCTCGACCAGGAAGTGCCGCGCGTCGTCGGCGGCCTTCTTCAGGTCGTCCGGAATCTCTTCATCGTGATAATTGGCGCCCAGGCCTTCGCTCTCCCAGACCACCGCCTTCATGCGCACGAGATCAATGATGCCCTTGAACGTGCTTTCCGCGCCGATCGGCAGCTGAATCGGCACGGCCTTGACGCCCAGGCGGTCTCGGATCGACTCCACGCATGCTTCGAAGTCGGCGCCGATCTTGTCCATCTTGTTGACGAACACAAAGCGCGGCACATCGTACCGGTCGGCCTGACGCCAGACGGTTTCAGTTTGGGGCTCAACGCCCTGATTGCCATCGAGCACGGCGACGCAGCCATCAAGCACGCGCAGGGACCGCTCCACCTCGATGGTGAAGTCCACGTGGCCGGGCGTGTCGATGATGTTGAGGCGCTTGCCGTTCCACATGGCGGTGGTGGCGGCGGAGGTGATGGTGATCCCCCGCTCCTGCTCCTGCTCCATCCAATCCATGGTGGCGGCGCCGTCATGGACTTCGCCAATCTTGTGGCTCTTGCCGGTGTAATAGAGAATCCGTTCCGTCGTCGTGGTCTTGCCCGCATCGATATGGGCCATGATCCCGAAGTTTCGGTAGTCTTTGATTTCGGTGGTGCGGGGCATGACGGCGTTCTAAAAAAAATTCGTGCGCTGACGGGACAACGTGGAGGCGCGCGCGGTCTAACTCAAACCGTTCGCGCCGAGAAGGGTACTGGCTGCGGATGCCCTATATGGGCGTCTACCAGCGGTAATGCGAGAAGGCGCGGTTGGCCTCGGCCATTTTGTGGGTGTCTTCGCGCTTCTTCACCGCCGAGCCCCGGTTGTTCGAGGCGTCAAGCAGTTCGCCCGCCAGCTTCTCGGTCATGGTGTTCTCGCCCCGCTTGCGCGCGGCGGTGACCAACCAGCGGATCGCCAGGGCGCGCCGACGATCGGGACGCACTTCAACCGGCACCTGATAGGTGGCGCCGCCGACCCGGCGCGAGCGGACCTCGACCGAGGGCGACACATTTTCGAGCGCCGAATGGAAGGTCTCCAGCGGACCCTGATCGCGGCGCTTGTTCTCGATCAGATCGAAGGCGCCATAGATGATGTTTTCAGCGACGGCCTTCTTGCCCTCGTACATCACGTAATTCATGAATTTGGTCAGCACCAGATCGCCGAACTTGGGATCGGGCAGAACATCGCGTTTCTCGGCGCGGCGGCGGCGGGACATGTCTTACAATTCCTGTTGATTCTGAATCCCCGCGTTCGCGGGGATGACATTCGCATTGCTCATGTCATTTCGGGCGCTTGGCGCCGTAGAGCGAACGACGCTGCTTGCGATCCTTGACGCCCTGGGTGTCCAGCACGCCGCGGAGGATGTGATAACGAACGCCGGGAAGATCTTTCACGCGACCGCCGCGAATGAGCACGACCGAGTGCTCCTGCAGGTTGTGCCCTTCGCCGGGAATGTAGCACACCGCCTCAATCCCGGAGGTCAAACGAACCTTGGCGACCTTCCGCAAGGCGGAGTTCGGCTTTTTCGGCGTGACCGTATAGACGCGCGTGCAAACGCCGCGGCGTTGCGGTGACCCCTTCAGGGCCGGAACCTTGTTTCGCGTCGGCTTGTTGGTGCGCGGTTTACGGATCAGCTGGTTGACGGTCGGCATGGTCTCTTTCGTTCGGTTTCGCGAAGGCCGGCCAATCTGGGCGCGAACCTCGGAGGGATAGTCAGTTTTATCGACCGCCCCCGGCGCAATCGCATCCGATAAACACGAAACGGCGCCGAAACGCATGAGCGGTTTCGGCGCGGCGGACAATCTGTCCGGGGACAGCCGGTTCATCGGGGCCGATCGGACTCTGGGGCCTCGAAAAGAGCGCGGGTGATACGCGTGAAGCCTCGCCGCGTCAACGGGCTCGAAAGGCGGGATTAAACCGGCCGCCGGTCCGGCGCTTAGCGACCGACCCTCACCTCCCCCGAACCAAACACCTGCTTGGTGACCGAACCG
>JAYUBD010000529.1:0-3964 GCA_043740995.1 Caulobacteraceae bacterium
CCGCCCCCGGCACGGCGATCAAAAGCAGTTCGGCGCTTGTGGGCGGGCCATGGCCTCAAGCAATGACGACGCTCGACCGTGGCGGCCTGGCGGTCGAGAGACCTCCACCGGATCAGAGGCCTCGCTCAATTCGCTTGATCGCCGGCCAAATTAGTTTCATAATGCAATGTTGAATCTGGTCGGCGACAGCGGATTCGGCCTGGGCCGCCACAGCATATTTCGGCTCTCATCTCTGGAAAGGGGGAAAATCTTAAATAAATCAATGATAACCCTCCCGTACGACGACCGCCAAAACAAGCCAAAACAAGCCAAAACCCGCCATTTTACGCCAATAGACCGCCAATAGACCGCCAATAGACCGCCAATAGATCGCCAGTCACCCGCCAGGATCCGCCCAAAACCCGCCAAAACCCGCCAAATCCCGCCCACTGATTGCCCGGCTCGGTTCGTCTCAACGAAAGGACCGCGCAGGGCGCCGGCGCCCGCCTTGACCGAAGTCGCCAGGGGTGCGATGTCTTGGAACTGTTCACTGGAGCCACCCCATGCGCCGCGCGCACCTTGTATTTAAATGGCGACCGACAGCGGCAGGCGCCTGAAGGCTCCGGTCCCGTCATCGGTTGCGCGCATGAAGGCCCCTCGCGGGCCTTTTTTCTTGGCCCCATCATCCTTAAACCCGTCGCTCGAAGCCCACGCCATGACCACTCACACACCGATCAAACCCAGTGCCGCCGACGCCCCCGTCGAGATGATGTCCGGGGCCGAGATCGTGGTGCGCGCCCTGGTCGATCAGGGGGTCACCGATCTGTTCGGCTATCCCGGCGGGGCCGTGCTGCCGATCTATGACGCGCTGTTTCATGAGCCCCGTCTGCGCCATGTGCTGGTGCGTCACGAACAGGGCGCGACCCATGCGGCGGAGGGCTATGCCCGCTCCACGGGCAAGCCCGGCGTGGTGTTGGTGACCTCGGGTCCCGGCGCCACCAATGCGGTCACCGGTATTGTCGATGCCCTGATGGACTCCATCCCGCTGGTGGTGATCACCGGGCAGGTGCCCACCCATCTGATCGGTTCGGACGCCTTCCAGGAATGCGACACGGTGGGGATCACCCGCTCGTGCACCAAGCACAACTATTTGGTGAAGGATGTCGCGGATCTGGCGCGGGTGATGCACGAGGCTTTCCGCATCGCCACCACCGGCCGTCCAGGTCCGGTGGTCATCGACATCCCCAAGGACGTGCAATTCGCCTCTGGGGCCTATGTCGGCCCGGCCCAGGCGCGGCCGATCCACGCTTACCAGCCGGCGACCACCCCCCGGCCCGCCGCCATCGCCGAGGCGATCGCGCTGATGCAGGCCGCCCGGCGTCCGCTGTTCTACACCGGGGGCGGGGTGATCAATGCCGGACCCGCCGCCAGCCGGGCCTTGCGGGAACTGGCGGCGCTGACCGGCGCGCCGGTGACCTCGACCCTGATGGGCCTGGGCGCCTTTCCGGCGGACGACCCCGCCTGGCTGGGCATGGTCGGCATGCACGGCGCCTTTGAAGCCAATCACGCCATGCACGACTGCGACGTGATGATCGCCGTGGGCGCGCGGTTCGACGACCGGGTGACCGGACGCCTGGACGCCTTTTCCCCGGGCTCCAAGAAGATTCACATCGACATCGACCCGTCGTCGATCGGCAAGATCGTGCGCGCCGACGTGGCGGTGCTGGGTGATGCCGGCAAGGTGCTGGAGGCATTGGTCGCCGCCTGGAAACAGCGCAAGCCCGCGCCGCAAGCCGGGCGACTGGCGGAATGGTGGCGCCGGATCGCGGTGTGGCGCGCCCGCGACGGCATGCGCTATCGCCCTTCCGACACCATCATCAAGCCGCAATACGCGGTGCAACGTCTCTATGAACTGACCAAGGATCGCGATGTCTACATCACCACCGAGGTGGGTCAGCACCAGATGTGGGCCGCCCAACACTTCCGGTTCCAGGAACCCAATCGCTGGATGACCTCCGGCGGCCTGGGCACCATGGGCTATGGCCTGCCGGCGGCGGTCGGCGTGCAGATCGCCCACCCCAAGAGCCTGGTCATTGACATCGCCGGCGACGCCTCGGTGCAGATGACCATGCAGGAAATGTCCACCGCCATTCAGTACGACCTGCCGATCAAGGTCTTCATTCTCAACAATGAATGGATGGGCATGGTGCGGCAATGGCAGCAGCTTTTGCATGGCGAGCGCTACAGTCACTCCTATTCCGCCAGCATGCCCGATTTCGTGAAAATGGCCGACGCCTTCGGGGCGGTGGGTCTGCGGGCCGAGCGGCCGGACGAACTGGACGATCTGATCCTGGAGATGATCGACATTCCCCGGCCGGTGCTGTTCGATTGCCGGGTCGAGCGGGCTGAAAACTGTTTCCCGATGATTCCGTCCGGCAAGGCCCACAACGACATGCTTCTGGCCGATGACGAGGGCGATATCGGCGCGGTGATCGACGCCGCCGGAAAGGGCCTGGTATGAACAATGAGCGCCTTCTCTCCCGCCATCCCCGGAATGGGAAGGGAATTTGACCGTGCCTGAAATCGACGCCCCCGCCTCCGCCTATGACATGGGTCACGCCAAGGAGAACGAGGCGTTTTGCACCTTCGCCGTTCTGGTCGACAACGAGCCCGGCGTTCTGCATCGGGTCGTCGGCCTGTTCGCGGCGCGCGGCTATAATATCGAAAGCCTGACCGTGGCGGAGACCGACCGGGGAACGCGCACCAGCCGGGTGACGATTGTCACCCGCGGCACGCCGCACATACTCGGCCAGATCGAGGCGCAATTGCAGAAGATGGTCTCCACCCGCCACGTGCAGAATGTGACGAAAGACCCCAATGGCGCCGAGCGCGAACTGGCTCTGGTGAAGGTGCGCGGCGCGGGCGCCGACAGGGTGGAAGCCCTGAGGCTGGCGGAGATCTTCCGCGCCAAGGTGATCGACACCACCAGCGCCAGCTTCATCTTTGAGATCACCGGCGCGCCGGCCAAGATCGACAAATTTGTCGGCCTGATGCGGCCCCTCGGTCTTGTCGAGGTATCCCGCACGGGCGTGCTTTCCATTGAACGGGGCGAGGGAGCCTCGGCGACCGCGGCGCTGGCGCGGCCTACGCCATAGCCCTTTCAGCGCGCCGCCGCCGGCCCCCGACCCAGCGCATGACGGCGTATTGGATCAGGAACAACGCGATCTTGCTGCCCATCGCCCAGATCGACATGGCGCCGGCCCAGGTCAGGGGGTCATAGTTGAACGCCACGACCAGATTGAGCGCCGCCGAAAACAACATCAGGCCCGCCCAGACATAGCCGAACCGGGCGCCGAGATCGGGCGCCGCCTCCAGGGCGATGGGCGGCAGATAGCGGTTCATCCAGCCCTTTTTCAGCATGGTGACCCCGACCACCAGATAGATCAGGGTCGGCTTGACCATCATGAACCGCGCATCGTGGGTGAGCAGGGTGGCGGCGCCAGACACCATCACCAAGGCAAGGCTCATCCACTGCAGGGTGTCGATCGGGCGTCGGGCGGCGAGTTGCCAGCCGATCTGCGCCACGCCCAGGACCATGCCGAGCGCCACCGAAAGCGGGATATTATGGGTGACGGCGAACAGCGCGAGAAAGAACAAGGTCGAGGCCATGTCGAGGGCCAGAAATTTTCCGGCATGGAGCAGGATTCTCATCGAAATCTCCGTTGGATTGGGTGAAACCGCACCTAACGATATCTTGCTCCGACGCCGTAGACCGACCGCGAAGCCCAGGCGACCGATCACGAAAAACGCCCGCCGTCCACGCAACGTGAACGGCGCGCCTTTCACCCGCCCCGTAAAGAGCCTATATGACAAGCGTTCGGTTAATCCCGGACTATGGAGATAAACGCGCGTGTAATAAGCGGACTGGACCCGGGTGCGATTCCCGGCGGCTCCACCATCACCTTCACCCTCGTGTTATCGGCGG
>JAYUBD010000530.1:0-3955 GCA_043740995.1 Caulobacteraceae bacterium
GTACCGTGTGGAGGAAGTGATGTTCGAACAGCTGCAGAGCGGGGTCAATCCCATGGCGCAGGTTCCTTCCCTGCGCTTGCCGGGCGGATCGCTGATGACCGAGAGCGCGGCCATCCTGATCTGGCTGGCGGACTCGAACCCCGGAGGGCGACTGGCCCCGGCATTCAGCGATCCCGCCCGCCCGGCCTTTCTGCGGTGGATGCTGTTTGTGTCTTCGGCGATCTATGCGCTCTATTGGGTCATGGACCTGCCCGCGCGGTTCGCGGCGGACGCCCCGCATGAGGCGGTCATTGTCGAGCGCGCCCAGGCGCGGATCGCCGCCTGCTGGGCGGTGATGGAGTCGGGTCTGACGCCCGGACGCTATCTTCTGGGTGAGGGGATGACGGTGCTCGATCTGTATGTCACCGTGGTTTCTCGCTGGACCCCGCGCGAGGCGCTGCACCAGACGATCGCGCCGCGGATCGGCGCGGTGGTCCGCCGGGTGGAGGCGGATCCCAGGTTGGCGACACTGTGGGCGACGCGCTTTCCGTTGCGCGAGGCGGTGAGCTAAGGCGCGCCAGAAGGTCTTTGAGGCCAGCCGCCAATCCGGGAATCCTGAAATCCGGGGCTGGGACAGGCGCGCCCATCTTGCTAAGCCGCTCGCCATGCTGATTCACGGTCGCCAAACCCGCACCATCTGGCCCACGGACGATGGCGGGGTCGAGATCATCGACCAGACGCGGCTGCCACATGCGGTGGAGCTGGTTCGCCTCACGTCATTGGACGACGCGATTCGCGCCATCGCCGACATGCAGGTTCGGGGCGCCCCGCTGATCGGCGTCACCGCCGCCTGGGGCATGGCGCTGGCGATGCGTGGCAATCCCGACGATGCCGGCCTCGCCGAGGCGCGGACCCGGCTGAAAGCGTCACGACCGACGGCGGTCAATCTCGCCTGGGCGGTGGACCAGGTCGGGTCGCGGATCGAGGGTCTGGCGCCCGAGGCCCGGGCGGCGGCGTCTCGCGCCGAGGCCCTGGCGATCACCGAGGCGGATGTGGCCGCCTGCCGGTGGATCGGGGAGCACGGCGCCGCCCTGATCGAAGCGGCGTCCGCGGTGCGGGTCGCCCGGGGGCAGGACCCGACGGTGAACATCCTCACCCATTGCAATGCCGGTTGGCTGGCGGCGGTGGATTGGGGAACGGCGCTGGCGCCGATCTATGTCGCGCACAGCCGGGGCGTGCCGATGCATGTCTGGGTCGATGAGACACGGCCGCGCAACCAGGGAGCGGCGCTCACAGCCTTCGAACTTGGCCAACAGGGCGTGGCGCACACGGTGATTGTCGATAATGCCGGGGGGCATCTGATGCAGCACGGTCGGGTCGATCTCTGCCTGGTTGGGGCCGATCGCCTGACGCGCACCGGCGACGCCGCGAACAAGATTGGCACCTATTTGAAAGCCTTGGCGGCGGCGGATACGGGAACACCCTTCTATGTGGCGGCGCCGGGCTCCACCATAGACTGGCGCCTGACCGACGGGGTGAAACAGATTCCCATCGAGGAACGGGACGCCCGCGAAGTCACCCACGTGATCGGCGCGATGGCCGATGGTCGGCCAGGTTCGGTATTGGTCTGCGCGCCCGGCAGCGCGGCGGCGAATTTCGCGTTTGACGTGACACCGGCGCGTCTGATCAGCGGATTGATCAGCGAACGCGGAGTTTGCCCGGCCACGGAGGCCGGATTATCCGCTCTGTTTCCAAACGAGGCCGCGCTTCACTGACAGGCGAGACATTCGTCATAGTCCATCGGCGCCTCATCGGCCCGGGCGGCGGTGATATCGGCCATGTCCGCGCCCGCGAAGGCGGCGCGCTGCACGGATTTCGAGCGGAGATAGTAGAGGCTCTTCATCCCACGCTCCCAGGCCTGCCAGTGCAGCATGTGCAGATCCCACTTATCGACATCGCCGGCCAGGAAGATGTTCACCGACTGCGACTGGCAGATTTGCGGCGTGCGGTCGGCGGCCAGATCGATGATCCATCGCTGGTCGATCTCGAAGGCGGTTTTGAAAATGCTCTTTTCATCGTCCGACAGGAAGTCGAGGTGGGCCACCGAGCCCTCCTGCTCGAGAATTGATGCCCAGACCGCGGCAGTGTCGCGATCCTTGCTCTGAAGCAGGCGTTCCAAAAACGGATTCTTCACGGCGAACGAGCCGGACAAGGTCTTGTGCGTATAGATGTTGGCGGGAATCGGCTCGATGCCCGCGCTGGTGCCGCCGCAGATAATCGAAATCGATGCGGTCGGCGCGATGGCCAGCTTGTGGGAAAAACGCTCCATCACGCCGCGCTCGGCGGCGTCAGGACAGGGACCGCGCTCCGCCGCCAGGACCTGACTTGCGGCGTCGCATTGCCGCCGAAGGTGCTTGAACAGGCGCATGTTCCACGACTTGGCCATGGCGCTTTCGAACGGCACATTCTGGCTCTGCAACAAGGAGTGGAACCCCATCAGACCCAGGCCCACTGACCGTTCCCGCATCGCGGCATAGGCGGCCGGGCCCATTTCAGGCGGGGCGCGATCAATGAAATCCTGAAGGACATTGTCCAGGAACCGCATGACATCTTCGACAAACGTCGGATGGTCACGCCACTCCATGAACATCTCGGCGTTCACCGAGGCGAGGCAGCAGACGGCCGTTCGCTCGGCGCCGAGGTGATCAAGGCCCGAATGCAACATGATTTCCGAGCAGAGGTTGGACTGGCGGACCTTCAGGCCCAACTCGCGCTGGTGGGCCGGCATGGCGCGGTTCACCGTGTCGGAGAAGATCAGATAGGGCTCACCGGTTTGCAGACGCAGCTCAAGCACTTTTTGCCAAAGCGTGCGCGCGTCGACTTCGCGCTGGATTTCCTGGGTCTTGGGAGAGCGCAAGCCAAACGACCGACCGTCGCGCACCGCCTCCATGAACTCATCGGTGATGGAAATGCCGTGATGGAGATTGAGCGCTTTTCGATTGAAGTCGCCGGAAGGTTTGCGAATCTCCAGGAATTCTTCGATCTCGGGGTGGTGGATGTCAATATAGACCGCCGCCGAGCCGCGACGCAGAGATCCCTGGCTGATCGCCAGGGTCAGGCTGTCCATCACTCGAATAAACGGGATGATGCCGCTGGTCTGACCTGAACCCTTCACCTTTTCGCCGATTGAACGGACGCCGCCCCAATAGGTGCCGATGCCGCCGCCATTGGCCGCCAGCCAGACATTCTGGTTCCAGGTGCCGACAATGCTTTCCAGCGAATCGCCGACCGCGTTCAGAAAACAGGAAATCGGCAGACCGCGCGCGGCGCCGCCGTTGGAAAGCACCGGCGTGGAGGGCATGAACCACAGTTTGGAGACGTAATCATAGATTCGCTGGGCGTGATCCGAATCGTCGGCGAACGCGGTCGATACCCGCGCGAACATATCCTGATAGGACTCACCCGGCAGCAGATAGCGGTCTTCAAGCGTGGTCTTGCCGAAGTCAGTCAGCAGGGCGTCGCGATCCCGGTCAATTTCGACCTTGCGAACCAGGGCCAGTTTCGGTCTGTCCCCCGCCGCCTTCGCATCGGCGGCGGCGCTGAATGCCTGTCTGTTCGCCTGACTGCTCATCTTAGCCTCTAAACCCCGTGCGCGGCGCGGCGCGGTCGCCCGCAACCGCAATGCCTAAATGTTGTGGTCCATTTCGGCACAACCCCACGATATGGGGTCACAAGGTTGAGTAACCGTCAACGGCGGACCGAATGCCCCCCCAGGTTTTTTTGCCAACAAAGGGTTAAGGCGCTGGGCGAAACCAAATTAATCAAGCGCTTGAACGGTGTTTGATCGCCCTCGATCACGAGACTGTTATCGATTTTGCCTATCTGCGCCGCAACGAAAAAGGGTCCGGCCTTTTGGCCGGACCCTTCTCGAGGCGTCTCGGTGGGATGAGACGCTTTTTTAGGTTCTCAGGTGCGA
>JAYUBD010000531.1:0-3955 GCA_043740995.1 Caulobacteraceae bacterium
AACGAGATCGACGCCGCCAAGCTCGCCCTTTGGGCCTTCATCGCCGGTTTCGCAGAACAGTTTGTGCCGGACGTCCTTGATCGCTTCGCGAATTTGAACAAGAAATAGGAAGATATGCCTTCCTCTCTTGCAGGGGGAGGGACAGTCGGCAAAGCCGTCATGGCGGGGAAATATTGATCATCATCAACGCTGGGTAACTTTCAGACTTCCCACCCTCGCCGATGCTTCGCATCGTCGTGTCCCTCCCCATGCTGGGGAAGGAGGACTACATCGTTGGGATATCCTGGACCGGCGGCGGTGGAGGCAGGGCTGGGCCGGGGGGAATGGGCTCCACCGGCAGGCGGCGTAGCGCCAGGCTCATGAAACCGCGCCAAAGCTGGGCCGGGGCGCTGCCGCCGGTGATGCCGCGCATCGGCGAGCCGTCATCGCGGCCCAGCCAGACGACGGTGGTCAGGCCGCCGGTGAAGCCGCAGAACCAGGCGTCCCTATAGTCCGAAGTGGTGCCGGTCTTGCCCGCCAGGTCGTAGCCTGGGATGGCGGCGTGGACGCCGGTGCCGGTGGCGATAACGCCGCGCAGCATCAGGTTCATCTCATCCAGGGCGGGATTGCCGATCACCGGCTGCGGCGCGACGGCGCGATGCTGATAGAGGACGCCGCCGCCCGGGCCGCGAATGCGCTCGATGCCATAGGCGGTGACGCGGTTGCCGCCATTGGAAAACGCATCATAAGCCTGCGCCATTTCCACGGGCGTGACCAGTATGGCGCCCAGGGCCATGGCCGGATCGGTATTGATCGGCGAGACAATGCCCAGCCGGTGCGCCGCCGCCGCCACCGCGGCGCGTCCGACCTCGTCGGCCAACCGGGCCGCGACCGTATTGATTGAATGAGCCAAACCCTGAGCCAGGGTGATCGGGCCCAGATAGGTCCCCTCGAAATTCCGCGGCGACCAGCCGGCGATGGTGACGGGCTCGTCCACCACCGGCGTATCGGGCGTGCGGCCGGCTTCCATGGCCGCCAGATAGACGAACGGCTTCCACGCCGAGCCGGCCTGCCTATGGGCGTCCACCGCGCGGTCGAACGGGCTGGCGGCATAGTCCAGGCCGCCCAGCATGGCGCGCACTCGGCCTGACCCATCCAGGGCGGTCAAGGCCACCTGGCTGGCGCCCTGGCGGGAGAAGCGTTCCACCACGCCGCGCGCCTGATCGGCGGCCGCGACGTCAAGCGGCAGATCGAGCGTGGTCTCCACCACCAGATCCTGTTTGGTCGCGTCCACGGCGCGCCGCGCCGCGCCGTCCACCCAATCGACAAAATATTGCGCCGTGAGGTTGGGCGCGGTCTTCCAGACCCTGGGGCGCTGGGCCAGGGCGCGCGCCCGGTCAACGCCGGTGATCGCGCCGGTTTCCACCATGGCGTCCAGCACCACGGCGGCGCGGGCGGCCGAGGCTTCCGGGTGTTCGGCGGGGTCATAGGCGGTCGGGGACTTCATGGTCGCCGCCAGCATCGCCGCCTCCGCGAGGGTCAGGCGCGCCGCCGGTTTGTTGAAATAGCGATGCGCCGCGGCCTCGATCCCATAGGCGCCCGAGCCGAAATACACCCGGCTGAGATACAGGCCGAGAATCTGCCGCTTCGAATAGGTCCGTTCCAACTGGGCGGCGAGCAACAGCTCCTCGCCCTTGCGCTCCATGGTGCGCGTATTGGTCAGAAACAGATTGCGCGCCAGTTGCTGGGTGATGGTCGAGCCGCCCTGCGCCGCGCGGCCCTGGCCCAGATCAGCGACGATGGCGCGCGCTATGCCCATGGGATCAAACCCGGCATGCGAATAGAACCGCCGATCCTCGATGGCGACAAAGGTCGCCGGGACATAGGGCGGCAGCCTGGCCAAATCCACCTGCGGACCGTACCGGCCACCTCGCACGCCCAGAACCGCGCCGGTGCGGTCGAGATAGGTGATCTGCGCGTCCCGCCGGATCGTCGGCAGGGGCGGAAGTTCAAGCGCCGAAAGCGAAAGCGCGGCGACCAGGGTGATCAAGGGTCAGGCTCCAAGGCGGCCCCCGCGCGCCCGGCGCCCCTTCTGTCGGTTCAGACGCCGCCTGCAAACATAATTCCCGGTAATCTGGAGGGACGCCACCCTTTGCGTCTCCCATGGAACCCCGCGCGCCCGCTGGCCTTTAGCCCTTAGGTCCAAACAAGAGGCGCGCCATGTCCGACGAGAAACCCGTCAATCCAATGCCCATGCAGGGCGAGGGCGACTATGAGGCGGCGCGACATTTCGATGCCGCGCAGGCGGCCTTCGCCAAGAGCGGCAAGGTCGAAGGCAAGGCCCGCGAGGCGGCCAAGGCGCTCGACGGCGCCGAGGCGCCCGGTCTGGAAGCGGCGCGCGAAAAGACCGCGCGCGGCGATACCGGCAAGACCGACAAGCCATAACCCGCCGGAAGGGGCGCCAACAAACAGGCGGCGCGGCTGAGGATATTACTTTCCCGATCAGCAGGTCTGTGTTGGAGTGGCGTCGCGGATAGGACGGTGATTAATCTCGTCGGCGGGTCATCAGGATCGTGATGTCTGGAAACGTGGGGGCATCCATGGCTGGTGGCGGCGAACGCACGGCGCGGGTTTCTTGAGCGCGGCGGCGACCGACGGGGAAGCCCAGGCAGCGGCGGGCGAGGTGTTCGGCCACCCACGCGGCCTGGCCGTGCTCGGCCTCACCGAACTTTGGGATCGGATTTCGTTCCACGGCATGCAGGCGGCGCTGGTCCTGTTTATGGTGGATCAGTTGCTGCGGCCCGGGCATGTGGAAAACATCGTCGGCTTCGCCGCCTTCCGCGGCCTGCTCGAACACTTGACCGGACCGCTGGCGCCCCAGGCGCTCGCCTCGCAGATCTTCGGCCTCTATGTCGGTATGGTGGCGGCCACGCCGGTGCTGGGCGGCCTGCTCGGTGATCGGGTTCTGGGGCGCACGCGCACGGTCGCCGTGGGCGCGCTTCTGATGACCGCTGGCCATTTCTGCATGGCGTTCGACCAGTCCTTCCTGCTCGCCCTGTTGCTGCTGATCCTGGGCGCCGGTTGCCTGAGAGGCAACCTATCCCCGCAGGTCGGTGATCTCTATGATAAGGCCGACCGTCGGCGCGCCGTGGCGTTCCAGTTGTATGGCGCCAGCGTGAACCTGGGCGCCTTCATCGCGCCGATTGTCTCGGGGTTTTTGGGGCAGGCCTATGGTTGGCACGCCAGCTTCGGATTCGCGGGCGTCGGCATGTTGCTGGGGCTGATCGTCTATCTGGCCGGCGCGCGCTATCTGCCGGCCAGCCCGCCGCCTTCGCCCGGGAGCGCCAGGCGAGCGCTCGACCCAGCCGAGCGCCGCACGGTGATCGGACTGCTGCTGTTGGTCCCGGCGGCCTCGCTGTTCTGGATCGCCCAGAGCCAGGTTTGGAACACCTATAATCTGTGGGTGCGCGATCACATCGATCTGCGGATCGGGGCCTTTGTTGTGCCCGTGCCCTGGCTGCAGGCCCTGGACGGCCTCGCCCCGTTTCTGATGCTGCCGCCACTGTTGATGCTGTGGAAATGGCAGGCCGGCCGGGGCCGTGAGCCGGAGCTGTTCACCAAGATGGGGATTGGTTGCCTGATCTTCGCTGTCGGGACGGCCTGGCTGGCCGGAGCCGGCTGGGTGACCAACGGCGCCGGGCGCAGCCCGTTGCTGTGGGCGGTTGCCTTCCACGTCTCATCGAATCTGGGCTGGCTGTATTTCACGCCCAGCGCCACCGCGCTGTTCTCCCGCACGGCGCCAGCATCGGTCAATGGCACGATGATCGGCGTGTTGTCGCTGTCGGTGACCTTGGGCAGCCTGATCAGCGGCCGCCTGGGCGGCCTGTACGAGACCCTGGCGGCGGGGCCATTCTGGCTGCTGCATGCGGGCGCGGCGGCGGTGGGCGGGCTGATCTTTCTGGGTCTCGGCCGCTTC
>JAYUBD010000532.1:0-12521 GCA_043740995.1 Caulobacteraceae bacterium
GTACCGCGTAAAAGCGCACGGGGTGGTCAGTGGACGCGCCCATCATGATGTCCATCGTAATCTATTGACGATAGTTTCGTGGCGATCTAGGTCTGTCGCCAACGAGGGCTTCAGGACCTTCATCTCATCAGCGAGGCGCCCCTTGGAACAAAGCGTGATGCCGGCTGCGGGTCCGATCGCTCCGTCGGAGGACGGGCTCGACCAACCCTTCTGGGATGGTCTGGCACAGGCAAAACTCAAGATTCAGAAATGTAGCGGCTGCGGAGCCTGGATATGGGCGCCACAGTGGCGTTGCCCACAGTGCGGCGGCTGGGAGATGCAGTGGGATGCGGTCGAACCGCGGGGCGTTATCTACAGCTGGACGAGAACCTGGCATCCTTTCGCTCCGGAACTGACGTCCGTGGTTCCTTACGTCGTGGCGCTGGTGGAATTGCCGCGGGCCGGCGGCGCACGGCTAATGGGCTCCATCGTAGGGCCGAGCGACAGCATGCGCATCGGCGCGCTGGTCAGCGGGGAAATCCAGCCGCCAAGCACCTTGACCTCGGGTCTTGCCGTGATGCGCTGGCGCCTCGCGGATCAGCGGCGGGCATCATAGAATGGCGAGCATGGCGGATCCTCTGCGCGGCGCGGCGGCCCTGGTGGGGACCGGCCTTCACTATTTCAAGCGGGGCACGTCGCCCGACAGCGAGCGCAAACTGGTCCTGCGGGCGATCGTCGAAGCCTGCGCCGACGCCGGCATCGCCCCGGCCGAACTAGACGGCTTCTGCTCGTTTGGTGACGATCACCATAGCGGACCGCACTTGGTCGGCGCGCTGGGGACGCGTGAACTGCGTTGGTGCAGCATGGTCTGGGGCGGCGGCGGCGGCGGCCTGGTCGGGGCCATCGAATCGGCCGCCATGGCGATCGCCACCGGCCAGGCGACCGCGGTCGTCGTCTATCGCGGCCTCGCCGAACGGGACAGCGGACGCCAAGGGGCGGCGGTGTCTCGTGGACACCTGAACGCGCATTTCCTGGCCCCTGGGGTCATCTCGCCCGCCCAGATCTGCGCCATGCGCTCGCAGAGAATGATCGAGCACGACGGCGTGCCGGAGTCCTGCATGCGCGCCTTGGTGAGCGCCTGCTATTTTCACGCGCGCGGAAATCCGGGCGCCCAGGGGTTCGAAAACACCTTTGACGCCGACGTTTATGAACAGGCGCGCTGGATCTCCGAACCTTTTGGCCTTTACGATTGTTCCCGGGAAAACGACGGGGCCGGCGCGGTTGTGCTTGTGTCGGCGGACCGCGCCAAAGACCTCGCCAAAAAACCGGTCTATTTGCTGGCTGCGGCGCAAGGCGGCGCCCAGGGTTGGGGCGATGTCTGGGAGAACCATCCGGACTATGGCTCGGCCGGGTATAAGGGGCTCGCCAAGCGCCTATGGGAGCGAAGCCGCCTCGGCCCCTCCGACATCGATGTGCTCCAGGTCTATGAAAATTTCAGCGGTCAGGCGGTGGCGTCGATCATCGATCACGGCTTCTGCTCGGTGGAGCAAGCCGGCGAATATCTCACATTCGAGAACCTGATCGCCCCAGGCGGTCGCATTCCCACCAATACCGCCGGGGGCAACCTCGGCGAGGGCTTCGTACACGGCATCGGTTTGGCGATTGAGGCGGTCCGCCAGCTTCGCGGAGAGTCGTCTAATCCCGTGCCGGGCGCGCGGACCTGTCTGCTGGTTGGCGGCCCCGGAACGCCGCTGAACAGCACAGCGGTATTCGGTACAGCCGACACACTTTAACAGCGCCTCCCTCTTGAGGCGCCTCGAGGAGGAATCCATGGCGGCGACGATCGACAAGGCCGTTGAGTGGTGGGCCCGTGTCTCTCCGGAACGGATCGCGATCTCAATGTCCGGCGACGCCCTTTCGTTCGAGGCCTTGAACGCCTGGGCCGATCGGTCGGCGGCGGCGCTCGCCGACCGCGGCGTGGGTCCGGGTGACCGGGTGGCGATCTTCGGCGGCAACACCCTGGCCTGGTGCGCGGCGGCGGTGGCGATTATCAAGACCGGCGCCATGCTGGTTCCACTTAACTATCGCTACACACGGAGCGAGTTGGAATCGGTCGTCTCGGACTGTACGCCGAAGCTGATCATCGCCGAAGCCGAACGCGCCGATCGCCTGGCCGCTATCATGGCCGGCGGCATTGGGATCCTGCCGATGCAGGCCGTATCCGCGCTTCGCGATGGGCCACGAACGCCGTTCAGCCGGGAACTCGATCCAGGCGCGCCGGTGACGATCGCCTATACGAGCGGATCCACCGCCAATCCCAAGGGGGTCGTGTTTACCCACGCCACCCGGCTGGCCTACGCTTTCGAGGCGGCCCTGAGCGATCCGACCTATCGCGCCGGGGCCAAGGCGCTCGCCGTCGCCCCGTTGTTCACCGGCGGCGGAACGGTGCTGCTCATTGAGTTCCTGACCCTGGGCGTCACCATGTTCCTGGAGCCCGAGTTCAACGCCGAACGGGCGTTGCAGCTTCTGCTGGACGAAAAGATCGAGATATTCTTCGCCGTCCCGACCTTCTTCGAGCGCATCGCCGCGGTCCCGGCGTTCGGCTCGGCGGACCTGTCACACCTCGCGCTGAGCGCGACCGGCGGGGCGCGGGTGTCGCGGGAACTGCTTGAGACCTGGCTGGCGCGCGGAGTCGTCCTGCGGCAACTCTATGGTCTGACCGAGGGCGGCGGCACGACCACCATCATGGACGCCAAGGGGGCGATCGCCCATCCGGAGAAGTGCGGGCGCGGCGGGCCGTTCACCGAACACCGCATCGTTGATGGGGAGGGTCGCGCCTGCCCGCCCGGCGAGCCCGGTGAAATCCTGATCCGGAGCCCTGGCGTTATGGCCGGTTACTGGAACAATCCCAAAGCCACCGAGGACGCCTTCGTCGATGGCTGGCTGCGAAGCGGTGATATCGGCATTGTTGACGGCGCCGGCGACCTCACGGTTGTCGATCGACTTAAAGACATCATCATCTCTGGCGGGTTGAACATCTCGCCGATCGACATCGAGGTGGTGATCGCCCAGCTCGACGGGGTGGAGGAGGTCGCGGTCATCGCGGCGGCCGATTCACGATTTGGGGAAACGCCACTGGCCATTGTGCACGCCACCCGGGCGGTCTCGATCCCCGATATCGTGGCGCACTGCAACCTCCATCTGGCTGACTACAAGGTACCCCGATACATCGCCATCGAGGCGGAGCCGCTGCCTCGCCTGGCGACCGGCAAGATTTCCAAGCGCGCGCTGAAAGAGAAGTACAAAGACGCGGTGCTGACCATGGACCGCGTCCGTTAGGGCTTGCTCCGAGATGTCAGTTATCTATTGCCATTAGGGAACCAGGGCCTGTAGATTGGCCCTCGGGAAACGTCAGCGGAGCGCGCCATGAGCACTGAAACAGTCGACATCCCGGCCCACGTCGATCCCTCGCAGGTTTTTCTGTTCGACATCTATGACGATCCACGCCTGAAGGCCGACCTTCACGCTGGCTTCAAGAGCCTCCACGCCGAGGCGCCGGACATCTTTTACACGCCCAGCAATGGGGGCCATTGGATGGTGACGCGGTTCGATCAGATCGGCGAGATCCTGCGGGATTCCGAGCATTTCTCCAACGCCGCGATGGACATTCCCAAGACCGCGTCAAAGTATGTGATGATCCCGCTCAATATGGATCCGCCGGAGCATGCCCCCTACCGGGCAGTGCTTATGCACTATTTCGCGTCCAAGGCGGTGGTTGGCCTGGAAGACCGAATGCGCCACTGGGCCAGGCGACTCATTGATGAGGTCGCGGAGGCCGGCCATTGCGACCTCGCCACCGTGGGCGCCGCGTTTCCGGTCTCCATCTTCATGGAGATGATGGGCTTGCCCATGGAGCGTTTCGACGATTTCCGGAACCTGGTGGTGGAATTTTTCAGCAACATCACCGTCGCCCGTCGGGTGGAGATCCAGGCGCTGATCTTTGGCGAGATGACAGAAATCATCGAGGCCAGAAGGCTTGAGCGTCGGCAAGACCTGATCAGTCGTCTGCTCGATGAAACGGTCAAGGGTCAGCCACTTACCCTGGCGGAACTTCAATCGATCTGTTTCCTGCTGTTTATCGCCGGCCTCGACACCGTCGCCAACACCATGGCGTTCGCCATGCGTCATCTGGCCGACGATCCCAGGCTCCAGGAACGCCTGGGTCGGGAGACGACCGCGATCCCCGCCTTCGTGGAGGAATCGTTGAGGGTTTACGCCATCGTGAATGGCACAAGGACCGTCAAAAAGGACTTCGACTACGAGGGCGTGAGGTTTCGCGAGGGCGAAATGGTCGTCTGCTCGCTGCCGCTCGGCGGCCTGGACGAACGCAAAAACCCCGATCCGATGCGCTTCGATATAGATCGGACTGATCGCCAACTGGTGACCTTCTCGACCGGTCCGCATCTTTGCGTCGGCCATTATCTCGGACGCGCTGAAATGCGGATCTTCACCGAGGAATGGCTGAAACGCGTGCCATCCTTCGCCATGGCCCCCCGCTTTGTCCCGGAGTTCCGCGCCGGTCTGGTGATGGCGCTCAAGCACGTCCCGGTCGAGTGGCCGGTTCACAAATGATTTCCTTTTGAAGGTTGTGGAAGCGGCCTCCAGCCCGCGGATCGGTCGGCGGCGGCCCAGTCCGGATCGGCGGCGCGCGGACCGAAGACGGCCTGACCGTAGGCTCCAATGTGTTCGACGGCTGGGGCGGTTGGAATTCTATGCGGAAACCAAGTCTATGTTCACTGCGGATTGACCCGTCACCCTAGGCCTCCGCCGCCAATACCACCGTTTGGAGCCTTTTTTGGAACAGTTTGACTATATCATCGTCGGCGCCGGGGCGGCGGGCTGCGTCCTGGCGGATCGTCTGACGCGGGACGGGCAATCGCGCGTGCTGCTGATCGAGGCGGGCCCGCCCGACAGGCACCCATTCATCCACATGCCCAAGGGGATCGCCAAAATCATCGGCAATCCAGACTATACCTGGGTGTTCATGACCGAACCCGACGGCTGCAACAATCAGGTCGCCGAACCCTGGGCGCGGGGCCGCACCCTCGGGGGATCCAGCGCGATCAACGGCATGATGTATGTGCGGGGCCAGCCGGCTGACTTTGCAGAATTGGCGCAGCAAACGAGCGACGATTGGGGCTGGGAAAAAATCGGCGTCGCCTATCGCGAGCTCGAGACCCATGAGCTGGGCGCGGCCGAGACCCGCGGCCAATCGGGCCCCCTGCACGTCTCGATGCCTACCCTGAGAGACCGTCTCACGGAGATGATGATCGCCGCCGGCGTTGCCATGGGCCTCAAGCGTAAGGACGACGTCAACGCGCCGGACGGCGAGGAGGGCGTTGGTTTTGCGCCTCGGACCGTACGCGCCGGGCGCCGGGAGAGTTCAGCAACGGCCTTCCTGAAGGCCGCGCGGCATCGCTCGAATCTTCGGATCGTTACCGACACCAGCATCGATCGGGTAAACCTCGAGGCGGGCCGCGCGGTCGGCGTCTCTGGTTCGCGACGCGGCCAGGCCGTGACCTATACCGCCAACGAGGTGATCCTCTGCGCCGGGGCGCTGGCCACGCCCGCCATCCTTCAGCGATCCGGGGTGGGAGACACCGAACATCTTACCTCTTTGGGCATAGCGGTGCACCGGCACAGCCCCAATGTCGGTCAGAACTTGCGCGAACACCGGGCGCTGGTCATGCAATGGCGGGTGGACGACGCTCTGTCGCAGAACCGCGAACACCGCGGCTGGCGCCTGATCAAGAACGTGCTGCGCTACTATCTCACCCGCGACGGCTTGATGTCGGCGGCCACCTACGAGGCGGGGGCCTGGTTCAGGACGCTGCCCGGCCTCAACCGGCCGGACGCCCAGTTCCTCCTGGCGCCCTTCAGTTTCGACATGACCAAGCCGACCATGGACGTCGAGCCACACGGCGGCTTCCATTTCTGCGCTTATATTCTGAGGCCCGAGTCGACCGGGTCCGTCATGATCCGGTCGGCGGATCCGTCGGCCCTGCCGACCATCCGGCCAAATTACCACGCCACTGAAAGCGATCGGCGCAAGATGGTGGATGTGGTGCGCTTTGCGAGGCGCTATGTCGCCCAGGAGCCCCTGGCCGGCATCGTCAAGGCGGAAACCCGACCGGGACCGGAATACCAAACCGATGACGAGATCATCGCCGCCTATGACAGGATGGGCAATGGCGCCTATCACGCCTCCGGCACCTGCCGGATGGGCTCCGACCCGGAGTCGGTGGTCGATCCGCGTCTTCGGGTGAGGGGCGTGGAGGGACTGCGGGTGGTCGATACCTCGATCTTTCCGTTCATCCTGGCGGGCAATACGGCGGCGCCCGTGATGGCGATGGCCTGGCGCGCGGCGGATATGATCCTCGAGGGCCGCCCGGGCGCGTCGTAGGCGACGTCGTCGCCGGCGCGTCTTGCGGGCGGTTCTTCACCGTGGTAATCTATTAGGGTTAGTTTAGGCAGGAGATCGGTCATGGACCTGGTGGCGGAAGTCGTCGAGCGTCGTCCTTCGGATTCGCAATTGGCGGTCGCCCGCAGCTTGCCCGATAACTCCAAACCCGTCTGGGTGAAGGGCCAATGGACGCTTAGCGCCAGCGACTATCTCTCCGGAGAGCGCTACCAGCAGGAAGAGCGGAAGATGTTCCGGCAATTGCCGGTTCCCATCGGCCCTTCGGCGCTCCTGCCCCAGGCCGGTTCATTCGTCTGTTCGGACGGCTATGGCGTGCAGGTTCTGCTCACACGGGACCGCGAGGGCGTCGCCCATGCCTTCCTGAACGCCTGCCGCCACCGGGGCACCCGGCTCACCACGGATCAGGAGGTCACCAAGGGCCGGCTCGTGGTCTGCCCCTATCACGCCTGGAGCTATGACCTGACCGGAAAGCTGGTCGGTGTGCCCCGCGAAGAGTCGTTCGAGGCTATCGACCGCCAGTCCATGGGTCTGGTTCCCCTGCCCTGCCGGGAAGACGCCGGCCTCATCTGGGTCACGCTCGATCAAACGCAGCCAGGCGACTATTCCCACCTCACGCCCGACCTGATGACGGATCTGGCGGCCATCGGCCTCGCCGACATGCATTTCTTTGCGCGGGGCGTGCATGAGGTCGATGCGAACTGGAAGCTGGCGATGGACACCTTTCTTGAAGGGTATCACGTCATCCGCCTGCATTCGCAGAGCCTGGGCGATCTGTTCGAGGACACAGCCGTGGCGGTCGACAGGTTCGGCCTGCACATGCGTCAGGTTTCGGGCCGACTCAACTTCAACCAGACGATGGTCGATGACACCGAGCACTCCTTCAAAAGGCTCCGCAAAGTTATCACCTATGTCTACAATATATTTCCAAACACGGTCGTGATCTGCAGCCCTGACTACGTCAATATCCTTGTGATGATGCCGCAAGGGCCCCGGCGGACGCGGATCGAGAACTTCATGCTGACGAATGAAGAGCCCACTACGGAGAAGCTGCGCTCAAAGTGGGAAAGATCTCTCGCCTTGACCGACCGCAAGGCTTTCGTCGAGGATTTCTGGGCGGCGGCGCTCAACCAGCAGGGCCTGGAGACGGGCGGCACACCGGAGCTGACGCTCGGGGGCATGGAACGCGCCATGCATCTGTTCCATGACTCCATCAATGATTTCCTGAAGCGCTGAGCCGGCGCGGTAATTTGCCTGACGATCCCAGGCGGCGCCGGTTCGCGACCCTTTAGCCGACCCAACCCGTTCGCCAGATAGCCTGGCGATCACCCCGGAGAGAGGCCTCGGTCATGGCGAACACTGCATATCCGTCGCCAGACTCGCTCTCGGCGGAAACCTCGGACATCCTGGTCAGGCTCGGCTCCCTGAATGTCACACGGATGATGGCCCACTCTACGTCGGTGCTGGACGGTTATTCGCGCTTCGGCCTCAAATTGCTGCGCAAGGGACGCCTGGATCCGATGATCCGCGAACTGGTGATCCTGCGGGTCGGGATCCTGTGCCAATGTCCGTACGAATGGCATCAGCACGAAGGTCTGGCCCGGGCCATGGGGGCGTCCGAAGGGGCCATAGAGGCGGTCCGGATCGGTCGCCTGGAAGCCATGAGCGAAATCGAGCAACGGGCGGTCGCGTTCGCCGACGACATCTGCGGCGATGGCGCGGCCTCTAAGGATACGCTTACGCGCGCGCGCGCTCACTTCTCGCCCGAAGAGCTCGTCGAGCTCACCATGGTCTGCGGTTATTATCTGATGACCGCCGCATTCCTGAAGACGTTCGACATCGAGATCGAGGACACGCCGCCTCTGGGAGCCACGATCGCGGCGCAGATGCTTAAGGGGCGGCCGAGTGGCCCAACTGTCCCGGACTAACACGCACGACACGTCCGGTCTGGATGTTTGAGGAAGAGCAATCATGAGAGATGGCAGCCGATTTTTCATCAACGGCGCCTGGGTGGGGCCGATCGAGCCGCGAACCCAACCGGTTCTAAACCCGGCCGATGAGTCGGTCATTGGCCATGTCGCGCTGGGGAGCGCCACCGACGTCGATGCCGCCGTGCGCGCGGCCCGCGCCGCGTTTCCCGCCTGGTCGGCGACCTCGCGCGAGGTGCGTCTGGACTTCCTCGCCCGCGCAGTAGTCGAATTCAAGAAGCGACATGCCGAGCTGGGCATCGTCATCAGCGAGGAGATGGGGGCTCCCGCGGCGTTCGCCCACCGCGTTCACGCGGGTGTCGGCATGGTCCACCTCAAAATGGCCGCCAACGTGCTGAGGGACTATGTCTTCGAACACCAACGGGGCTCCACCCGCATTGTGCACGAACCTATTGGGGTGTGCGCGCTGATCACCCCCTGGAACTTCCCGATCAATCAGATTGCCTGCAAGGTTGCGCCCGCACTCGCGGCAGGCTGCACCATGGTGCTCAAGCCCTCCGAACTGGCCCCGTTCTCAGCCATTATCTGGACTGAGATCCTGGCGGCCGCGGGTTTGCCGCCAGGCGTGTTCAATCTGGTGAACGGCGAGGGGGCCACGGTCGGAAGGGCGCTGGCCGCCCATCCCGACGTCGAGATGATCTCCTTCACCGGCTCCACCCAGGCGGGAATCGACGTCGCACGCTCGGCGGCGCCCACGGTGAAGCGTGTCGCGCAGGAATTGGGCGGAAAGTCGCCGCATATCGTGCTGGATGATCAGGCGTTCGAAAGGGGCGTTATCGAGGGTGTCAAGGCGGTGATGCTCAACAGCGGCCAATCGTGTAATGCGCCTACCCGGCTGTTGGTGCCGCGCGGACGCATGGAGGAAGCGGCCCGGATCGCCAGGCTGACCGCCGAATCCCTCACCGTCGGAAATCCCAAAAGCGAGGTCAATCTCGGCCCGGTGGCATCACGGGCGCAGTGGGAAAAGGTTCAGACGCTGATTCGGTCCGGCATCGCCGAGGGTGCGACGCTGGTGACCGGCGGGACCGGTCTGCCGGAACCCTTGGAGAGGGGTTACTACGTGAAGCCGACCGTGTTCGCCGATGTCGACAACACCATGACCATCGCGCGCGAAGAGATTTTTGGGCCTGTGCTCTCGATCCTGGCCTATGACAGCCTGGATCGGGCCGTGGAGATCGCCAACGACACGGACTTCGGGATCGCCGCCTACATCTCCGGCCAGGACGAAGACATCCTCAGGGCGCTTATTCCGCGCCTCCGCGCCGGTCAGGTCATCGTCAACACGGCGCCGGCCGACCCGATGGCCCCGTTCGGGGGCTATAAGAAAAGCGGAAACGGTCGAGAGTGGGGTGATCACGGCTTTCACGAGTTCCTTGAGGTGAAGGCGGTCATCGGATACCCCGGCGGCGCCTGAGGCTGTCTCGACGGGGGCATTGCTCGCGGTCGATGGCGAACCAGAAACGTATCGCGGCCAGCCTGAGAAACACGCCTAAAGTATCGCGACCTGCTCCCGAGGTCGCCTGTTTGAAAGCATCTAATGGCTCGACCGAGAACGCCCATTATTTCGACCGAACGCGCGGCGCGGGCGGCGTTGGATGTCATCGACACCAGCGGTCTGGAGGGCTTCGCCCTTAGTCGCGTGTCTGATCGGCTGGGGGTCAAGGCCCCGTCTCTCTATCATCATTTCAAGGGCAAGGACGCCCTGCTGGCCGAGGTGGCCCGATTGCTGCTGGCGGATTATCCGCTTCCGACGCCGCAACAAGGTATCGACTGGCGCGATGCGATCGTCGATGTGTCAATCGCCAGCTGGCGATCAGTCCTGCGTCATCCCCGCGCCGCGCCGCTCCTATTGCGTTTCTTTCCGCGCCATCTGCTGATCAATGCCTATGAGCACTGGGCGAAACTGTTGACGCTCAACGGCGTACCGCCGCAATGGCATCTGCGGATACTGGAAGGCGCCGAGCGGCTGACGTTCGGATCGGCCCTGTTCGCCGCCGCGAGCCGGTCGCGCGAGGTGCCGCCATTCCCCTCTTACGATATGCAACGCCACACCTATCTGACCAACGCGATCCGGGCCAATCCCTTCGATGAGGAAGGCACTTTCGTGGAGGTGCTCAGAAGCTTCCTGCGGGGCATACCCGACGGCGCCACATGCGAGGAGACTAGCCCAGCTCCGGCGGTTTCATCTCTATTGCCTATCGAGCGGTGGGGTCCACCGGGAGAAGCGGCACCACAACGCCGTCAGCCTGGGTAGCGGCCGCGAAGAATTAATCGATTGACATTAGGTAAGCGTTTGGTGTCTTTATCCCTGAATGGGGCCCGAGCCGCCCTGAGCCAATTCACACCACCCTGCACTGCCACCCTGAATGGCAGGTAGGGATTTGGTCGCCCGTAGGCGACTTTCCGCAAGGGGAAGACACGATCTATGCCTATTAGGAAATTGTTGCTGGCAGGCGCCGCCATGGCGTTGCCTCTCGCCGCCCACGCGGCGGACACGCCGGCCGCGCCGCAGGCCGCGAATTTGGTCACCGAAGTCGTGGTTACCGCACAGAAGCGGACCGAGCGGCTAGAGAATGTTCCAATTTCAATCTCCATCGCCAACCGCGAGCAGCTTGATGCCGCGGGCGTACACGACGCCGGCGACCTTGCCCGAGTCGTCCCCGGACTGCACATGGACAGCTCCGGCGCTTATTCGCAACCGACCATCCGCGGCGTCGGCAGCGCCGTGGCGGGTGCGGGCCTCAGCGCCAATGTCGCCACCTATGTCGATGGATTCTACCACCCCAACAGTCTCACCAATGATCTAGAATTCATCGATGTCGAATCGGTGCAGGTACTTAAGGGGCCGCAGGGTACGCTGTTTGGGCGCAACGCCACCGGCGGCGCCATCCTGATCTCGACACTGAAGCCCACACAGGATTTCCATGGCGAGGCGCTTGCCCAATATGGCTCATTCAACGACGCTAAAGGAAGCATCTACGTCACCGGCGGGCTCGCGCCGACCCTGGCCGCCAGCCTGTCCGCCTATTATCACAGCGGCGACGGCTTCGTAAAAAACCTCATCACGGGGCGTCACGATACCCGATTCGAGAACTATGCCATCCGCGGGCAACTCCTCTACCGCCCCACCGCCAGTCTGAGCTTCCTGCTCTCTCTGGAGCATAGCGACGTTAACGATCCGACGCAGCAGACCTTCGGCAACTACAACGGCATTTCCAACGGCGCCCTGACGCCTGGAACGATTATAGCGACCAAGAGAGGCGACGTTTCCAACAACAAGCCCGGCGGCAATCAGGCGACGACCGACGCCGTCTCGCTTAAGGCTCAATACGATTTGACCTGGGCGCAGCTGACCTCCTACACACAGTATCGAGACGATCGGAGCCACCTGCACTTCGACGTCGACGGATCGCCCCTGCAAATCCTGTCATCTGACTGGCATACGCCGGACCGGACGTTCACCCAGGAAGTGAATCTGGGCTCCAGCGGCAAAGGTAGGGTAGATTGGGTCGTGGGCGCCTATTATTTTCACGACAACAATACCTATCCCCATTTCAATGTTGACTCTGGCGGGTTCCAGTTTGATGCCTTTCAGACTGGCGTCAAGACAGACGCAGTGGCCGTGTTCGCCGACGTGACGGTCAGACTCGCGGACAATATTTTCCTGACCGGCGGCGCCCGCTACAGTCACGAGCGGCAACTCGAGAGCATCCAATCGGCGTTCTTCGGACTACCACTCACGGTGACCCCACATAGCTGGGACAGCTTCACGCCGCGCGGCGTGCTGCGTTACAAGTTTTCCGATCGGTCGAACGTCTACGTATCGGTGACGCGCGGCTTTAAGTCCGGCGCCTTCAACGCCAATGGCCTAAGCACGATCCCGGTGAACCCGGAAACGATCACCGCCTACGAGACGGGCTACAAGACAGTGGCCGGCCCCTTACGCTTCGAGGCGGCTGGGTTCTACTATGATTACAAAAATTTGCAGGTGAACAGCTTCGGGGCCTTTTCCTCTACGTTGGTCAATGCCGCGGCGGCGAAGATCTACGGCGTTGAAGGGCATCTCACCGCTACAC
>JAYUBD010000533.1:0-3937 GCA_043740995.1 Caulobacteraceae bacterium
TATCAGGAAAAGTTCTACGCCGCCGGCAAGATCCCCGGCAGCTTCCCGCGCCGCGAAGGCGCGCCGTCGCAAAAGGAAACCCTGACCTCGCGCCTGATCGATCGTCCGATCCGGCCGCTGTTCGTCAAGGGCTTCAAGAACGAAGTGCAGGTGGTCATCACCGTCCTGGCGCACGATCTCGAAAATGATCCTGACATCGTCGCCCTGGTCGCGGCCTCGGCCGCTCTGGTGTTGTCCGGCGCGCCGTTCATGGGTCCGATCGGCGGCGTCCGCGTCGGCATGATCGATGGCGAATATGTCCTCAACCCCACGCTGGAACAGATGAAGGAGACCAAGCTTGACTTAATCGTGGCCTCCACCAGCGATGCGGTGATGATGGTGGAATCCGAAATCCAGGAGCTCAACGAAGACCAGGTGCTCAAGGGCGTGATGTTTGGTCATGCCGCCATCCAGCCGGTGATCGACGCGATCATCGAACTGGCCGAGCACGCGGCCAAGGAGCCGTTCGAATTCGCGGAAGACAATACCGACGCGGTCAAGGCGCAGATCAAGAGCCTGATCGGCGCCGACCTCGCGGCGGCCTACAAAATCGTCGCCAAGGGCCAGCGTCAGGACGCGGTGCATATCGCCAAGGACAAGGCGATGGCCAAATTCGCCAAATCCGACGCGAACCCCGCCGGAACCGACGGCGCCAAGCTGGGCGCGGTATTCAAGGAGCTTGAGGCCGACGTCGTTCGCCGCAATATTCTCGACACCGGCATCCGCATCGACGGTCGTACGGTCGATAAGGTGCGGCCGATCGTCTCGGAAGTCGGCATCCTGCCCCGCGCTCACGGCTCCGCCCTGTTCACGCGGGGCGAGACCCAGGCTCTGGTGGTCGCCACCCTCGGCACCGGCGACGACGAGCAGATGATCGACGCGCTGGAAGGCAAGTATTACGAAAAGTTCATGCTGCACTATAATTTCCCGCCCTTCTCGGTGGGCGAGACGGGCCGCATGGGCGCGCCGGGCCGCCGCGAAGTCGGCCATGGCAAGCTGGCCTGGCGGGCCATTCGTCCGATGCTGCCTTCGACCGAAGACTTCCCCTACACCCTGCGTCTGGTCTCCGAGATCACCGAGTCCAACGGCTCGTCCTCAATGGCTTCTGTCTGCGGCTCCTCCTTGGCGCTGATGGATGCCGGCGTGCCCTTGAAGAAGCCGGTTTCCGGCATCGCCATGGGACTGATCCTGGAAAGCGACGGTTTCGCGGTCCTGTCGGACATTCTGGGCGACGAAGATCACCTGGGCGACATGGATTTCAAGGTCGCCGGCACCGCGGACGGCATCACCTCGCTGCAGATGGACATCAAGATCGCCGGCATCACCGAGGCGATCATGAAACAGGCCTTGGCGCAGGCCAAGGACGGCCGCCTGCACATCCTGGGTGAAATGGCCAAGGCCATCGACGGCGCCCGCGAGGATGTCGGCGAATATGCCCCGAAGATCGAAACCATCACCATCCCGACCGACAAGATCCGTGAAGTGATCGGCACCGGCGGCAAGGTGATCCGCGAAATCGTCGCCGTCACCGGCGCCAAGGTCGATGTCAATGACGAAGGCATGGTCAAGGTCTCGGCCAGCGATGGCGCGAAGATCAAGGCCGCCATTGATTGGATCCGCTCGATCACGTCCGAGCCCGAGGTCGGCCAGATCTATGACGGCAAGGTTGTGAAGGTGGTGGATTTCGGCGCCTTCGTGAACTTCTTCGGCGCCAAGGACGGCCTGGTCCATGTCAGCCAGATCGCCAATGAGCGGGTCAACAAGGTCTCCGACGTGTTGTCGGAAGGTCAGACCGTAAAGGTCAAGCTGCTCGGTTTCGACGACCGCGGCAAGACCCGCCTGTCGATGAAGATTGTCGATCAGGTCACCGGCGAAGACCTGACCACCAAGCAAACGGCCGAAGCCGAAGCATAACAGCGTAAACCTGTCCCTCCCCAGCATGAGGAGGGACAGATTGCGACGCGATCAGGGTGGGGAAGTCTAAAGTTTCACTTGTTCAGGTGAGAACCGGCATTTTCCCACCCTCGTCAATGCTTGGTGTTGTCCTTCCCCCCATACTGAGGAGGGGGATGCTTAGTCTCGCTTCCAGAACAGGCCTGTGCGCGCCACGCAGCGATGCGGCAGGGTCTTGGCGCCCGCTTCGACATAGCCCAGCGACGCCATCAAGGCGGCAACCAGGGTCTGGGCGGTGGGCACGGCGGCGGGGTTGAGGCGATAGTCTTCACCCAGAGCGTCATGAAGCAGAACATCCAGACCGGCCATGGCCGGCATGCCGTCCAGCGTCGATTCGATCGCCGCCGAGCGGGCCCTGGGCTCCGCCAGGATTTCCCGCATGCGGATCATTAACGGATCGTCCTCCAA
Source organism: Caulobacteraceae bacterium (assembly GCA_043740995.1). Classification (GTDB taxonomy): domain Bacteria; phylum Pseudomonadota; class Alphaproteobacteria; order Caulobacterales; family Caulobacteraceae; genus Acaudatibacter. Next base: position 2,401 of record JAYUBD010000533.1, read on the forward strand.
GAGGGCTTCGGGCTCGGCATAGGGCAGCCCCAGCCGTTCAATGGCGCGGGCCAAATGATTGCCTTCGGCCGAGTGCAGGCCCCGCGCGCGCTTCCAAACCGCATAGCGTTCGCTCTGGCTGCGCTCGCGGAGTTTTTCGCGGGTCCAGCCGCCAATGAAGATTTCCTGCGTCATAAGTTGCGCTCTAGCGCGCCGGCGACCCTTTGCTCAAGAGGGTGATGGTGTTTAGGTTTGGCGTCATGGCAAGTTTTCAATCGGGCGGGCTCAACCTCGCCTATGACGATATCGGCCCGCGCGACGGGGCGGCGGGGACCATGCTGCTGGTCCATGGCTTCGCCACCAATCGCGAGGAGAACTGGCGGCGTCTGGGCTGGTATGGCGCCCTGGAACGCAAGCACTGGCGCTTCGTCGCCCTGGATCTGCGCGGGCATGGTCAGAGTGATAAACCACGGGAGGCGTCCGCCTATGATCGCGACCTGATGGCTGGCGACATCATTGCCCTGATGGATCAGCTTGATCTCGGCCAGGTCGATCTGATGGGCTATTCGATGGGCTCGCATCTGGCGATCGCCGTCGCGCTGGCGCACCCCGCGCGGGTCGGCAATCTGATCCTGGGCGGCGTCGGCGCCCGCCTCTTGACCGCCTCTCCGGTGGCGGCGGGGGTGATGACCATGGCCCAGGCCCTGCGGACCGACGACCCGGCGACGATCACCGAGCCGACGCTGCGGGGCTTTCGACAATTCGCCGAGAACCAGGGCGAGGACCGCCTGGCCCTGGCCGCCTGCAGCGAAGGGCGAGGGGGCGTCGTCACCGTCGCCCGCCTGTCTGAAATCGCCGCGCCGACCCTGGTCGCCGCTGGCGCGTTGGACGTTATCGCCGGTGATCCCCGGGTTTTAGCGGAGGCCATTCCCGGCGCGAAGTCGGCCTCGATCCCGGCCTGCGACCACTTCTCGGCAATTCCGCACGCCTTGTTCAAGGCGGCGGTGTTTGATTTTCTGGAGGGGTGGGAAGAATAGCGATGATCAGTGTTTTGTGGTTTCACCGAGAAAAACCACCGGCGTTCCCTTGACGACAGCATGTCCAAGAGCCGCCGCATCCCAATTGGTCAACCTCACGCAACCATGCGACGCACGTTTGCCGATCAATGTCGGGTCGGGCGATCCATGAATGCCGTAGGTCGGCTTGGTCAGGGCGATCCAAGTGGTCCCCACCGGATTGTTCGGCCCGGGCGGAATGGTCAGGACCCCCATCGCCTTGGGTCCAAAGGTCAACTTGCTGGGATCATAGGTATAGTCGGGGTTCTGGGTCACCAAACGCACCGCCCAAACCCCGGCGGGCGCCGGTCGTTCGGTGCTTCCGACCGTGGCGGGAAATACCGCCTCCACCGTCCCTTTGGCGTCGAATGCGCGAACCTGGTTCGTCGCCTTGTCCACTTCGACCCGAGCCACCGGCAACAGCAGCTTGGCGTCGCCCGGCCGCACGACGATGATCGAGACACCGGCGATCGAGAATTCCGCGCCGGGATTCATCGCCCGCA